>JAGQUU010000101.1 GCA_020438345.1 Solirubrobacterales bacterium
ATCGGGGCATAGTCGCGGTCCTTGAACTCGGGGCCGAGGTAATCAGGGTTCGGTTTGCCGTCGATCGTCTCGGCGCCGAAACGTTCGCGATATTCCACGTTCAGGTTGTTGACGCCTTTTACTTCCGAATCGGGCTTGCCGGTCATGATGAATGAAAGGGTTTTCGGCAGCTGGATGTTGCGGTTGGTCCCACCGGGATTGTCGGTGAAGTCACCAGTCGCAAAGAGCGAAAGTCCGACCCCGCTCTCGGTTTCGAAGACCGCGTCGGCCGCGGCCATCTTCATCGGCTGCTGTTCGCTCATCAGAACCCCGTTGAAATGACCGACACCGATGGTCAACAGGCCGGCAACGGCGAGGGTTGGCATTGCGATATTCATCGATGACCGGAAAACGCCGATCTCGTTTTTCCGCAGGAGATGCCAGGCCGAGATTCCGATGATGACCATGCCGCCAGTGAGTAGCGCCGCGAGGATGGTGTGCGCCATGGCGTATAGCGCTGTGCTGTTGGTCAGGACCGCCCAGATCGAGGTCAGTTCGACCTTGCCGGTCGTTTCGTTGAGTTCGTAGCCAACCGGGTGCTGCATCCAGGAGTTGGCAGCCAGGATGAAGAAGGCCGAGAGCATGGTCGAGAGCGAAACCGCCCAGATACAAGCCAGGTGGACCTTTCGGGAGAGGCGACCCCAGCCGAAAATCCAGAGCCCGAGGAAAGTCGATTCGACGAAGAAGGCGGCGAGACCTTCCATCGCCAGCGGCGCTCCGAAAATGTCACCTACGAAGCGTGAGTAGTCAGACCAGTTCATCCCGAACTGGAACTCCTGGACCAGTCCGGTCGCAACCCCGAGGGCGAAGGAGACCAACATCAACTTGCCCCAGAAGCGGGTTGCCCGCAGCCACTTTTCTTCGCCCGTCCGGTACCAGCGAGTCTGAAACCAGGCGGTGAAAAATGCCAGCCCGATTGTCATCGGCACAAAGATGAAGTGATAAAGGGTTGTGATCCCGAACTGCCAACGGGCCAACTCAAGACTGGTCATTGCGAGGCTCATTTGTCCACCTTCATGCGGCCAGACTAATGGTGTCCGTGGATGGATTCCTGCGGGAAATCCCTCCTGTGTCTGCGGATAAATACTGAGGGCCTGAAAAGCCCGGGAAGGTCACTGAATGCAGCGGCCGGCTCCGTGAAGCTCCCGGCGGTAAAGGCTCATTGACGAATGCCGGAAATCACCATGGGTCTGGTACTTCATAGACGGCACCAGCTCCCGATGGAAGCGTGAGCCGAGGCTCTCCCGATGTCCGATCACATCGCGAATGCCGATGTCATAGCGGCAGCGCAGCCACTTGGTGAGGCGAATCGAGGACCGCATCTGCCGCCGGTTGCCGAGGACATCGCCATCGCTGAATCCGGTGTGTTCGATTCCTATCGCTACCTGATTCAGCCCGACCACATGCCGGCAACGAATCCCGACCGGAACCAGCTGGACCACCCGGCCCGAACCGGAAATCACGAAGTGGGCGCAGACATTCGGGGTCTCGTGGAATTCGGGATCGGGACGGTTGGGGACAAAGGCGTGGATCACCTGGCCGACGGTGGAGGCGACTGCCACGTGTTCGACAATCTGTTTCGGTTCCCTCAACCGCCACTGCCTCACCCCGTAGTGGCGTTTCGAGTAGGCAGCCATCTGCCGCTTGCGACGGGGCCCGAAGGCAATAAAGCGCTGGTGGATCCAGCCGGGCACCCTCGCCCCTGGCCTGCCAGAAGGCTTCGCCCGCTCCTGCTTCGTGTCGGCGGCAGCCCACTGGAACGACCAGCCGCTACCAGCCGGCGCCGCCAGCAAAATGGTGAGGATACCGGCCAGCAAAGCGGCCACAAACGTGCTTTTCAGTGGCCGGCGCCCGATCGGATCAGTTGAAGCTGGTCGGATCCAGCCCGCCCGTCGCACCGAGGTCCGGACCGAGGTCACCGCCGGATACCTTCACCTTGTACGGCTCGACCCTTCCGCGGAAGGCATTGCCGAAGGTGTAAACAGGCATTCCGATCCGGGTGATCCTGTAGATCCTCGGCTGGTCGGAGATGAAGGTCCTCAGGCAGCCGTGGCTGGCCGGGTAGTTCGGAACAGACTGGTAGCCGTGGGTTGCGTAGCCCCGGATGAAGTAGGACGAGTAGTACATCCCCAGCGAGTTGTAGCCCGGGTCTTTCCAGTAGAAGGAGTAGGTGCCGAGAATCGTCGGCGTGGCCGGGGCGCCGGAGGCAATCGGGAAGATCGCGTAGGGCTTGCGACCCTTCGAGAAGACCATCACCTGCTTTGAAAGTGGCGCTTCCATGTGGTTGCCGAGACCGGGACGACGCACGTGGTACCCGCCCTTGCCGTTGAAGACCCGCTTGACAATGCTCTTTGAGGCACGCGAGTTACGACTCATGTCGTTCAGCTTGCGGTAGGCGAGAACGGCGCGCTCCATCTTGCCGTTGAAGCAGCGACCGTTGTCAGGGACCAGGGCGAGACGGTTCAACGCCTTGCGGAAACCGGCAACCACGCGACCACACTGATCCTTGGCCAGACCGACGTAACGAACCTTCCAGGACTTGTGTTCGGTGGAGTCCCTGCCGACCGGATTGTTGCCTTTCTTGCCCCAGTACTTGGCCCGGACGCCGTAGCGCAGCCCATCGCGGGTGTAGATCGAGGTACGGAACGAGCCGTAATTCCTGCCCGCCTTGTGGACCTTCACCTTGCGGACATCAAAGCGCTTGCCATCCTTGTACAGGTAGACCGAAACCCGCTGCTTGTTGCGAAACGGCTTGATCGAACCCTTGATCGTGACCTTGCTCATGATCGTGGCCCGGTGATTTTTCAGTCCGAGGGGCTTGATCTTTACGGTGGCCCGGTCCGGACCTTCCGGAACGACCCCTCCGTTGCTCTTGGCCGCCTGGGCCGGGCTGCTGGCCAGGGCAAGAGCCGCGAAACCGGCAATCAGCAGCAGGGCGGTCGAAAGGACAAATCGAAGTGGACTTTGGGCAAATGGTCGGACGTGCAACTGAGGCTCCTGCGTTCGGCGATAAGTCCGCGAATTGTACGCGAGCAGCCGGATCAGGCCACGGGTGAGGCCGCTTCGGCAATTTCGGCTGCTTCGCTGTTCTCTTCGTCTGCATGTTCGGGTTTGCCGCCCATCAGGAAGAAGGCGACCAGCACACCGACCATCGCGATGCCC
>JAGQUU010000010.1 GCA_020438345.1 Solirubrobacterales bacterium
AACTACCGGATGTTCAAGTCCGGCTACAAGCTCCGGAGATAACGACGGATCAGCGCCTGATCCTGATGACCACCTTGGCGACCGGGGACTGGTTGCCGAGCTTGTCGCGGGTCCTGATCTTGATCACCGTCTTGCCCCTGCGGGTGACCTTGCGGGTCTTCGGCACAGACTTCGGGTTGAGGCCGGCACCAGCGGTCCCATCGGGCAACTTGCCATCCGGCTTGCCAATCACCTTGACCGTCACCGGCCCGCGGTAGATGCCCTTGACCTTGCGGCCCTTGAGCACGATCTTCGGCTTCGGAGGACCCGTCCGGTCGACCTTGACCGCGACGCTGGCCTCCGAGAATGGAGTGACCACGGTCTCCGGCTCGGAGATGTTCGTCCCGGGCAGCACGGTGGTGCTGTTTACCCGGAAGTAGGCGGTCCCCTGCGGCGTGCCCGCGAGGGTGGCGGTGCTGTCGGCGACCGACTTGACCTTGACCTTGGCCCAGGCATTCGGCTTCTTCGTGCTGGCCCGCTGGACCTCGAAGGTGGTGTCCGGGGCTTCGGTCCCCACCCAGGTCAGCTGGAAGTTGCCCCTGTTCTTGGCACCGCCAACCACGCTGGGAAGCGACGGACGGAGCCGGGCGAATTCCCGCGAATCCTGCTTCAGCCGGTCGGCGTCCTCAGGCAGGATGAATCCGGAATCGGCCAGATCGTCGGCCGCGTCGGAGTACTTCGCCAGGTAATCGGCCTGGTCGGTGTAAAGGCCATGGAGAGTTTCCGGGGTGAACGGCGTCGATGACCCGAAGAGCTGGCAGAACAGCGAGAAGATCGGCCCGCCCGGAACCGCAGAGTTGATGCCGTCATTTGTCGCGGTGGGCACGGTCACGTCCGGGAACCGGATCGCACCCTCGGCGATGCCGTACTGGTCGCGTTCGAGCTGATTGGTCGCGTCCGCCGGGCTCGCCTGGTATTCGCCTCGCGGCGCGATTGGCGGTGCGAGACCACCACCAGCCCAGGAGACCAGGTCTTTGATGGCGGCATTCTGGACGTAAGGCCACTTGACGCGGGAGAGCGGGAACTTGGTGCAGGTCGCAGTGACCGTGGCGAAGTCGCGCGAGAAGACGGGATTGAGATTGTCGAAGGCAATCCGGGGCAGATGGGATGCCGCGGCAACTTCCCAGTGACGGATCGAGTCGGTGTCGGGATCAACCTCAGTGGTCCGCGGAACCCGGTTCTCAGTCTCGGTGATGATCCGGACCGCCTTCTCCGGGCGATCGCCGCGGAGCGCGCCGGTGCAGACCGTGAGCAGGTAGGCGTCAACTATTTCGTGAATCGGCTCGATCCGGTTGTAGTGGTTGACGAGACGGCTGCAGGACTGGGATTCACCGGAGGCGATCACCGTCGAGGGAGTGATGCCGCCGAGCGGGTCGACTCCGTTTCGCTCTCCCTTCAAAGCCTTGACGACCGACGAGAAGACGTCATAGGAGAGGGCGTCAGTGTCAAGGCCAGTGCCGGTCGGGACCGTGTCATTGCCGGTCACCGTCAGCGTCCCGTAGCGGTCGCTGTTGAAGGCCTTGAGTGAACTGACACCAACGTTCTGCGCGGTTATGCCGACGAAGGTGTAGCCGTGCTTGAGCAGGAAGTACGGGTCACCGAACCAGTTGAACTCGACATCCTGGGTCGAGGTGACGTTGTTCCATTCGGCAATGACCACGCCGTTCGCATCGGCCGGATCGGCCGGGCGCCGGACGACAATCCTCGTCTTGAACGGATACTTGCCGTCGTCCGCGGCACCGCCAGTCGTGATCTTCGTCGCCGGGGTGGTGATGGCTCCGGTCATGTCGTAGCGATAGGCGTCACCGGAAAGGAAGTACTCGTCCTCGCGATAGCCGTACTTGCTGAGATCGATGTCAGTGGCCAGATACGGATGTGAATCCGCCGTGACCGCAATCGGTCCGGTGACCGTCGAAGTCGGAATGTCGCCGAAAGCCGCAGAAGCGGTTCCAGCGCCAACCAGCGCCACCGCCATCGCACCAGCAATTGCGCAGGCATTCCTGACCAATCTCAAGCTTCCCATCAAATCTCCTCTTCCTCAGTTCCCCGTATTGCGTAACGGACGCTACAGAAGAAACCCGCCGGACCAAGGAATGATTCGGATCACGGAACCACCGGATACCGCAGGTAGCAGTTCTGCTACCTGATTGGTATTCTGGTTCCGTGGCCATGGTTCCCCAGAAAGAACTACGCAACGATGTCGGCGCTGTGTTGAGACGGGCGGAAGGCGGCGAGGAGATCGTCATAACCGTTTCCGGGCGCCCGGTCGCCGCCCTCGGCCCGCTTCGCAACAGACAATGGGTGCCCAGTGAGATTCTCAGTGACATCGATCCGCTTGAGTCCGGCGAGACTCTGATCGATGACCTCCGGGGATTCGATGCCACCCTTGGCGACCCCTGGCGGGCAAAGGGGTGAAAGCCCTCCTTGACACTTCGGTCCTGATCGAAGGGTCAATCCCTCCCCGGCTTGACGTGGCGATCAGTTCGGTTTCGATTGCCGAACTTCATTTCGGAGTCCACATAGCCAGGGACGAATCACACCGGGCACTGAGGACCAAGCGTCTGGGGCTGATCGAATCCCGCTTTCCCGACCCGCTACCGATCGACGATCGAGTCGCCCGCGAATGGGGGCATCTCCAGGCGATTGTCGCCAGCCGGGGAGGCAAACCTCGAGCTCGCGGTGCCGATCTGGCAATTGCCGCCACGGCCCTGGTTCACAAAGCAGCGCTGGTGACT
>JAGQUU010000102.1 GCA_020438345.1 Solirubrobacterales bacterium
AACGGGCCGGGTCGGGAGCCGGTACTGGATCAGCCGGCACGGCAACTGCCGCCGGCTGGTCGATCACTTCAAAGATCTGTTCGGCTGCCGCCATGCCATCGGCACTGGCGTGGAACTGTGCGCCGAGCTGGCGCAGTGGCATGTACAGCTCGGGCGCGAGCAGAAGCACGGTGAGGCCTGCGACCAGTTCCAGGTGCCCCCCTGCCAGCTGGATCCCGATCGCGGTGGCGACCATGGCGACCCCCAGCATGGCCAGCAGCTCGAGGACCAGAGAAGAGAGGAAACCGATCCGAAGGGCACCCATCGTTTCCCGCCTGTATTCCTCTCCGACCGAGTTGATCGAACCAGACTGCGAGTAGGCCTGGCTGTTTGCGCGGAGGGTGGCCAGACCACCGACCAGATCAAGGAAATGCGAGGAAAGCCGCGACATCCGCTCCCAGCGTTTGCGCGTCCGTCGCTCGGTCAGCAGCCCGATCAGGACCATGAAAAGGATGATCAGCGGGGCAGTGACCGCCAGAATCGCGGCCGAGATCCAGTTGTACTGGACCACCCAGATCAGGACAGCGACCGGCACGATTCCGGCCAGGACCATCTGGGGCAGGTACCGGGCGAAATAGTTCTCAAGGGCGGCGACTCCGTCAATGGCCGCGTTGACCAGATGTCCGCTCTGTTCGTCTTGCAGGGCCCCGGGTCGTTCCAGGAGGAGGTGGCGGGAAAGCTTCTCGCGGAGCTCCGACATCACCCGGGCCGCACCGAAACGACCGGCACTCTCAAAGCCCGCCGACGCAAGTCCCCTGGCGATCGAGATCAAGCCCAGCCAGACCAGCATGGACGCGACCTCGGAGAAGCTCTCGCCGTCCATGAAGACGCCGGCGATCACCTTCGCAAGGAGGGTTGCCTGGGCGATTATCAGGACGGCCTGGATGAAGCCCAGGCCGACCGTGACAATCAGATGTCTGCGCGCTACTTCGCTGGTCTTCGCCAGCCGCCGCTGGGTTTCACGCGCCTGTCGGCTAGCCCCCGGTGCCCTGGTCCGTGTCCGGGCCACTGGAGACCTCTCTCTTGTTCTTGTCCAGCAGGTCGATCGGTGACTTCACCTCGCCGAAACCGTCGGCCGACAACCGGTGCCGGAAAACCCAGTAGGTCCAGGCCTGGTAGAGCAGCACAACCGGCAGCAGCAGCACCGCTACCACGGTCATTACGGTGAGCGTGTAGTTGGTCGAGCTGGCGACGTTCAGAGTCATGTCGAAAGCCGAGTCGATGCTGGAAACCATCGCGTTGGGAAACAGGTCCACAAACTGGGCGATGAAGTAGAAGGCGATACCAGCGGCAGTGCCGGCGAAGGCGCGCGCCGGATTTTCCTTCGCATTGAAGATCGCGAATACGAAGGCACCTACTGCGATGACCGCACTGACCAGTGCCAGAATCTCCAGGGAATCCTGGCGAATCAGCGTCCAGGCCATGAAGATCGCGGCCAGTACCGCCGCGACCGGGGTCGCTTTGACCGCTACCCCGCGGGCCTTTTCACGAACCTCTCCTTCTGTCCGGAGCTCAAGGAAGAGCGCCCCGTGAGCGAAGAAGATCGCCAGCGATGCCAATCCGCCCAGCAAGGCGTACAAGGAGAGCAGGTCGAAGAAGTTCCCGACAAATTCGAGGGAGTTGAGGTTCCCGCTGGAGACTTCTTCGATGGGTGTACCGCCGATGATGTTGGCCCAGGCGACTCCCCAGAGTAGCGCCGGCAGAAGGCTGCCCAGAGCGATGCACCATTCCCAGCCGTTCCGCCAGGCATCGGTGTCTCGCTTGCCCCACATCTCGAAGCCGACGTTGCGGACGATAAGAGCGATCAGGATCCCGAACAGGGCGATGTAGAAACCGGAGAAGAGCGTCGCGTACCACTCGGGGAAAGCCGCGAAGGTGGCGCCGCCGGCGACGATCAGCCAGACCTCGTTGCCGTCCCAGATCGGGCCGATCGTGTGAAGGATCGCGCGCTTTTCTTCCTTGTTTCCGCCGATCAGCTTCATCAGCATGCCGACTCCGAAATCGAACCCTTCAAGGATGAAGTAGCCGATCCAGAGGACCGAGATCAGGATGAACCAGACGAGTTGGAGTGTTGTTGTGTCTTCCATCAGATTTCTCCCTAGTAGGTCATTCCCATGTAGGGCTTGTCTTCTTCACCCGGCTCGATCTCGGCCGGCCCGTTCCCGGCCGTCTTGAAAAAGACTTTTCCGGCAAATACAGCCAGCACTCCGTAGAGCAGCGTAAAGCCGACCAGTGTGATCCAGACCTCGGCCGCGCTGACCTGGGGCGAGACCCCGTCCTCGGTCAGAAGCCTTCCGAAAACGACCCAGGGCTGGCGGCCCATCTCGGTGAAAATCCAGCCGGCGAAACAGGCGATGAACGGCAATGCTGTGGCCGGGATTGCAAACTTGAGGAAGCGGCGGGACTCTTCCAGTTTGCCCTTGCGGGACAGCCACCAGCCAAGCACGCCGAAGATGGCGAGCAGGAAGCCGCATCCGAGCATGATCCGCCAGGACCAGTAGGCCACCCAGAC
>JAGQUU010000103.1 GCA_020438345.1 Solirubrobacterales bacterium
GCCTATGAAACGTACGGCGACCTGAACGCAGAGCGCTCGAACGCGGTGTTCATCTGTCATGCGCTGTCCGGTGACGCCCACGCCGCAGGCCTCCACGAGGGTGACGATCCGGCCCGACCGGGGTGGTGGGACAACATCATCGGACCCGGCAGGCCGCTTGACACCAACCGCTTCTTTGTGGTTTCAGCCAATGTGCTCGGCGGCTGCAAGGGCACGACTGGACCCGCTTCGATCGACCCCGAGACTGGTGATCCTTACGGTCTCCGGTTCCCGCTGGTCCAGGTCCGTGACCTGGTCGAGGTTCACCGGGCCCTGTTGCGGGAGCTCGGGATCGAGCGGCTGCTGGCCGCAGTTGGTGGTTCGCTCGGCGGCATGCAGGCACTTCAATGGGCGATCGACCATCCGACCGAGCTGGATGGCGCTGCGATCATCGCCGCTTCGGCCCGTCTCTCGGCCCAGAACATCGCCTTTTCCGCGGTCGCCCGCGAGGCAATCATGCGCGACCCGGATTTCGCCGGCGGCGACTACTACGCCAATGACAGCCGGCCGGATGCCGGACTCGCGCTCGCGCGGATGATTGGCCACATCACGTACCTCTCCGAGGAATCGATGCGGGAGAAATTCGGCCGGCGGATCCAGGACGCAGAAGTTCCGCGCTTCGGCTTCGATGTCGACTTTCAGGTCGAGAGCTACCTCCACTACCAGGGCCAGTCCTTCGTCGAGCGTTTCGATGCCAATACTTACCTGTATATGGGCCGGGTTATGGATTACTTCGATCCTTTCGGCGATCCGGTTCATGTCCAGAACCAGATCAGCAAGGGCAGCACCAGCTTTCTGGTGCTTTCTTTCGATTCCGACTGGCGCTTCTCGACCGAGCATGCGCGGGACATGGCGAGCGAGTTGCGCGGGGCGGGTGCGGCAGTGACCTTTCAGGAGATCGCCTCACCTCACGGGCACGATTCGTTCCTGTTTTCCGATCCACCCGAGTACCACCAGACGGTCACCGGCTATCTCGACCGGCTGGCCGCACAACAGGGCCTCCCGCCCCGGAGCGCGACAGCTTGAGACCGGACCTCGACATTGTCGCTGACCTGGTCGGGCGTGACCAGCGAGTTCTCGATCTTGGTTGCGGCAATGGTTCCCTGCTCGAGAACCTGATCACCGAGCGGAACTGTTCGGGCCTGGGGGTGGAGCGGGAGATTGACGATTTCCACGCATGCATCGGGCGTGGGGTGCCAGTCACCCAGGGTGATCTGGAGGAGGAACTGCCCCGGTTCGGAGAGGGTGATTTCGATGTCGCGGTTCTCTCCCTGACCCTGCAGGCGGTGCGCCGCCCGGACCGGGTCTTGAGTGAGATGAAGCGGGTCGCGCCGCGACTGGTCGTTTCCCTGCCCAACTTCGCCCACTGGAAGCTGCGGTCAGCCCTGGTCTTCCGCGGCCGGATGCCGGTCACCGACGCCCTCCCTTACCAGTGGTACGACACCCCGAACATCCACCTCTGCACGATCAGGGATTTCGAAGCACTGGCCCGTGACCAAGACCTGAAGATCGACCGGCGGGTGCTGATCGATGCCAGCGGCCGGCGCACCCCGGGAATAGCGAACCGCATCCCGAACCTCCTCGCAGAACGCGCGGTCTATTCCCTCACCGCCTGACTTCGTCGTGGAGTGACCGCCAGGTTGAAGGATTCCGGCTCGGCGAAGCGTCGCGGAAGTATCGGTCCCCAGGTCCTCTTACGTCGCTGCGTTGTTGCGGAGCTGGTCGAGCCGGTGGACAGCTCGCTGGACCGAGGTTACTTCCTGCCAGGTCAACCGCTGCCCGCCGGCTTCACTTGACAGATAGCCGGGCGGGGTGGCGCCCCCGGTTGCGGCGGTAACGGCGAGCAGGTAGAAGCGGGGCGGGTCCGGTGTGTTTGTCGCATCGATCCAGGAAGAAAGATGGCCGGGAACCCCGGGCGCCAGTTCACCCTGCCAGGCGATCTGCGGCCGGCCGTTGAACGGCACTTCGAGACGACGGCGGAGCTCGTCGTGGTTTTCCCTGACCAAACCCGAGTGCCGGGCATATCCCCGTGCGAACGCTTCTATTCCCCAAGGGGTGGCGCTGGAAGCCAGACGGTCATCGATCGCTTCCTGCCCGGTCTGCAGGGCAATCCGGTTCGCGGTGAGTGCCCCGCCAGCCACCGCGACGATGGCGACCATCACACCGAGACCGAGCGGCAGCTGATCGGTCAGAAGGCTTGCCCCGAGGCTGGCCAGGGCAACCAGAACACTGAAGAGAAAAAGCACCGCAGCAACGATGCCGTAGACCTTCCAGCCGGCCCGGGTTGCCTGAGGTTTCACATCCTTCTTGTAGCGCTCCTGCGCGGCAACGATGCTGACCGGCGGCTCCGCCCAGTCGACCAGGTCGGCGCCTTCCCTGATCCAGCTCTCGCGGGTATCAGGCTCCGGCAAGGGCAAGGGCTGGCCCAGATCAAGTGCCGGGGAGCTTTCTGCTGTATTGGTCAGATCGGCCGCCAGGGTCGACGCGAAGCGGCAGAGCTGGTCAAGACTTCCCGAGTCGGTCAGGGCACGACCCTTGACCCATACAGCAAGCTTTCCGCATTCATATTCGACCTGCATCCGCTCGGCTGGCAGGCCGTCAAGGAAGCGCGTAGCGCCGGAGCCGATCCGCCGGGCCCGCTCGTCGGGTTCGGCCGGGAAGCTGGACCATTCCATCCCGCCCGCTTCTTCGACTCCCTTGGCCGGTGGAACCACCTGTTCAAGAGGACCCTTCAACTCCGTGGCCGCGGTATTTCCGATCGTTATCCCTGCTTTCGTATCCCGCTCTGCCGCCTGTCTGCCTTCCAGGTGAAACACAGGTCGGGCCCGCAGAGGCAACTCGGCGAAGACCACAGTGTCGGTGATCGCCAGGTACCGGTCTTCGATTCCCGGTCCCTGGTCGATCAGGTGAACATGGTGACCCAGGCTACCCTCGAGCCCGCCCGGAAGCTTGCCCTTGCTGACCCCGACCGTCTCGCGTTCCGGCTTCTTTCGCATCGAGCCGGTGATTGAGGTGACGCCCCGGTCCGAGGTCACCCGGTAGGAAGCCCGACGAGGTCCAATTCCCACCCCCAGCCTCAACCTCTCGGTCACCGGCGGCAGCGTGGCCTCCTGCTTCCAGGCCAGTCCGTGGCTCTCTGCCCAGGCTTTGAGATCGTCTGGTTCGGGACCACTCATCGGTTTTCCGCCCCCGTCACAGCTCCCAGTAAGTCCACTGCCAGTTCCCGGTTGCCACCGAACCCGGACTCCCGAATTTCACCGCGCTGACTTGTCATTACTGGATTCTTCCAGCGATGGCGGGCGGCAAGGCACGACTAGTGAACCTCCAACGAAACTTGTCATCCACCGGCGGCAGCAAGTGGTCGGTGTGGACTCAGAGCAGACCGGTGCCCGGGGACTCCAGTATTGATCCGCAACCGGTGATCTGACCGATTGCCCGTCTCCAGGGGCGTTCAGGGAAGGTCACCGAACCAAGGTCATACAGCTACCGTACCTCCGCCCTGACACGAGACCTTTGGCAGATCAGTTCGGGACCTTTGGCAGAGGACAGGAAGGCCCTGGCCCGCGAACCTCGGCCGATGAAATTCCACAAAGCACTTCTTCCCCTCCTGGCAGCCTGTGCGCTGACGTTCGTGTTGCCTGTTCAGGCTTCGGCCGACTCTCTGGTCTATGTGAAAGGCGGTGATGTCTGGCTGAGCGCGCCTGACGGAAGCCGTCAGACAAAGCTCACCGACGACGGCGGGTACAAATACGCATCACAGTCCGAGAGCGGCTTGATCGCGGCCTCAAACGGAGACCGTGTCATCCGGCTCTCACGCAGCGGGACTGTAGAAGCAAGCTTTCCAACAGCGGTCGGCAGCAACTCTTCCTACGGGCCCTTCGATACTGAAATATCACCGGATGGTAAGACGATTGCATACGAGTATTTCCAGTACTCGTATTTCTGGGGCCTGAGGATCGGTGTCGCCTACATCAACGCCGGGACCGGCGAGCATTTCGGGGAAACCCATACCGGCTGGTCCTACCCGTCGTGGATCGACAATCAACGGCTGATTCACAGTGGCGCACCGAACAAGCTGTCCTCCGATGTGATGATCCGCAAGGCCGGTGAACCGAACAATCTCGCAACTGACTGGTTTTCCCATCCCGATGCCGGAGGTGTCAGGGATGGCGACATCTCCCGCGACGGCTCTGTACTGGCCTTCGTGGCCGGCGAGAACGACGAGTTCATGACTATCTACCGCCGCACCGGGGAGCTCGGCGTCGATGTGCCCGAGTACTGCTACCACTACGGCGAGCCGAACGGGAAGTTTGACGATCCGGCGATCTCCCCCGACGGACGAATGCTCGCCTGGAACGAAGATGACGGTGTCCATGTCGGGCCACTCCCGGACATGAAGGCCAGCTGCTCGATGCCCGGGAGTGAGGGTGGCCTGGTCGTCGCCGGAGCTTCCAATCCGGACTGGGGTCCCACGTCTGTCCCGTCACCGGTGAAGCCCTCTGTCGGTCTGGCCGGAAAGCAGAAGCTTGGCACCGCACTTGTCAAGGGCCTGAAGCTGCAGGTGACGGCACTTGAAGCCGGTACCCCGGTCAGGGTTTCGGTCAGCAAGGCAACCGCCAGGCGGCTGGGTCTCGGCCGCAAGGCCAGGGTCGTCGCTTCCGGCAAGACCGCTGCCGGCCCCGCCGTTCGGGTCCGCTTTACGGGGCACTTCTTGCACAAGCTCCGCAAGGCAAACTCACTGCCACTTTCGGTGACTGCCGGTGCGGCGCGGGCGGTGTTCACCCTCCGCCGCTGACCCGGAATCGGGATGGGTTCCTTTGCTTCATAGTGGCCGCGTGAAGTCAAGGTCAGATCAGCTGGTGGCCCTCGGCCTGCTCGTACTCGGGCAGGTCGAGGTGGCACTCACAGGGGTCGACGGCAATCCGGTTGCCGCTCACCTTCTTTGGGCAGTCGTCGCGCTTGCAGCTCTCTACCGGCGCAGCCACCCGTTCGTTTTCGCTCTTGTCTGTGTTGGAGGGCTGGTGCCTGTTGCATGGCTGGAACTGGTTCCAGCGTGGAGTGTGATCTTCCCGGTGGCAGCTCCACTTTCCGTATTCAGTGTCGGTCTCTACGGAAAGCGCATGGTCCCGTCTGCCATATCGGCGATCGGATTCGCGCTGGCGTCGATTCTGATCGTGTGGATCAATCAACTGAGCGGTGAAGCCGGGCACAGCTACCTGGGGTTCGAATGGGTACGGCTCATAACGATTTACCTGGGAGCGGCCGGAGCGGGGATTCTGCTTCGCGACCGCACCGAGACACTCGAGTCCACGCGCCTTCGCTACGAGTCGCTGCCGCCTGCACAATCCGCGATCGAGGCGGAAGTTGCGGATTCCCGTCAGCAGGTAGCCAGGGAGGTGCATTCGGTCGTCCGCCGCTACCTGGACCGGGTACAGATCTCGGTTGAAATCGCCCTTGAGCGACTGGACAAGGCTCCGGCTGCCTCTCGCTCCGCCGCGGGCAAGGCACGTGAAGAGAGCCACAAGGCAATGGAGGAGATGCGCCGGATGCTCGGACTTCTTCGGATGGATTCAGGCGCCGTGATTCCGACATCTGCGACTGCCCCGATCGCGGCTCCGCCTGACGGGTTCATTCACCGGGCGGCAAAGCTGGCGGCCCGCCAGGCTCTCTTCCTGCTGGCACTTCTGAACGGTGTGGTCAACGCGATCCTGATTGCCGATGTCGCACCGCAGCTCGGCGGGGAAGATCTCGCACCGGTTTGGCGACTTGCCGGTGCGACAGTGACCGCAGCTCTGTTCATCCCGAGGAGACACTGGCCTTTGGTCACAGTGATCGGGGTTCCCATCTCCCTTTTTGTCCGGACCTGGTTTTTCGGTGATCTGCTTCCGCTCGATTTCTTTGTCTGGTCTGCCGCCTTCGTCGCGGCGGCTTACCTGCGGCCTCTTCCGGTGGCCGTGGCCGGAGGTCTCTTCGTCATCGCGGCCTCGGTGGGTACCGCCTGGGCGATAGAACCGGAGACTCCCTGGCAGGCATTTGTAGCGTTTTCTGTGACCACAACGGTGGTCTGGGCTGTTGGTGCTGCCTGTCGAGATCGAATTCGGCAAACCACCGAGATCGAGGAGCTGGAAGCAGCAGAGTGCCTGCGAAGAAAGCAGGCCGCTCTCATGGCGATCCGTGAACAGAAGCTCGGTGTCGCCCGTGAGCTCCATGACCTGGTCGGTCACAGTCTGACCGCGATCACTCTCCAGTGTGCGGGTGTGGAACGGTTGATCCCGTCGGACCTGCCTCGGGCGAAGGAGGTTCTGTTGACGGTCGACCGGCTAGGGACCGACGCCAATCGTGAACTGTCCGAGCTTCTGGTTGCCCTCTCGGGGGTCAGGGGGCCGATACTGCCTTCCCTCGATTCCCTGCCGGCTCTGGCTGAACAGATCCGGGAGCGCGGAACCAGGATCGAGCTCATCATCTCGGGTGACTTTTCGAAGGTCGAGGCAGGTCCGGGTGCAGCTGCGTATCGCATCGTCCAGGAATCGCTTGTCAACGCGTCCAAACACTCCGACGGTCCGGTGAAGGCAAGGGTCAATCTGCTGCGTGACCGGATCGAGTTTCAGATCGAGAATCCGGAGACCGGCGTGTCGGGAGCCGGTTTCAGGTTCGGGTTGATCGGAATCAGGGAGCGGGCGGAAGCCTATGGTGGGCACCTTGAAGCAGGGCCAGATGGCCGTGGGTTCTGGAGAGTTCAGGCAGAGGTTCCTGTTTCCCCAACTACGATCAGTCCGCTTTCATAGGCGGCTACCACGATCTGGGCCCGGTTGGCGAGACCGAGTTTGGAGAGGATCGCGGTGACATGGGTCTTGACGGTTCCGTTGCCGAGAAACAACTCGTCAGCTATCTCGGAGTTGGTCATTCCGCGGGCAACGAGCTTCGTGACATCCAGTTCCCGCTCGGTCAGTCCTTCGAACCTGGCGGCCAGTCCCTCATCCGACGGGCTCTGGCCGACGTAATGCCCGATCAACCGTCGGGTGACAGTCGGAGCAAGCAGGGCATCGCCGACGGCCACCGTGCGCACCGCGTCAACCAGGGCTTCGGGCGCGGTGTCCTTCAGAAGAAAGCCATCGGCTCCGCCCCGCAGGGCCGCGAGAACGTACTCGTCAAGGTCAAAGGTCGTGACAACCAACACTCTCACCGAGGGCATCCGGCGCCGGATCAGTTTCGTCGCCTCGATGCCATCCATTCCCGGCATCCGCAGATCCATCACGACCAGATCGGGATCAGTTTCGACCGCGAGGTCGAGGGCTTCCCCGCCGTCTTCAGCCTCCCCGATTACGCGGATGTCCGGCTCCGCTTCGAGAATCATGCGAAGCCCGCTCCTTATCAGCGCTTCGTCATCTGCCAGAACTACCCGGATCACGGACCGGATGCTACCCACCACTTGATGGAGCCAGCCGGGATCGAA
>JAGQUU010000011.1 GCA_020438345.1 Solirubrobacterales bacterium
AAGGGGCCCGCCTGGACGGGCCCCTTTTCTACATTCGGGAAAACTCAGACGGCCGTGTAAGTCTTTTCGGCGCTCTTCTTTACCGTACCGGCAGCAACTGCCTTCTTTGCCAGGCCATTGGCGGCACTGCTCTGAACCCCGATCCCGCGGGCGATATCGGCCAGCTTCGAACCCGGATTCTCCTTGACGTAAGCAAGGAACTGGGCATCACGCTCGCCCCGCCTGGCACGCTTGCCGCCAGTTGAAGTCCCCTTGTCCGAACCAAGTGCTTTCTGGATGCGGTTCTGGGCGTCCTTGATCGCCTTCTCCGCTTCGCTGGCTTCCTTGCGGGCCAGTGATTTCTTTTCCTTGAACTCTGCCTTGACTCTCGACGTAGCTTCTCTCGTCGCTTCCTTGACCGCGTCACGGATCGCACGACTTTCCTCAACGGAAAGCTGCTTCAACTTCGATGCCGAAGTTTCAAGTTGATCAATTGCATCTTCGATACTGGACACTATTCCTCCAAAATCCTTCGGGTTTCAGATTTCCATTTGGCAATCCATTGCCCTGTCCAACGACTATAACGTGACATTCACATGAGGACAATCTCTGGCTCGGGGCAGAAGGTTAGTTACCGGTCCTATTGTCTGTAACGAATCCGGCCTTCCCGGCGTCAGGCCCCGGATGGAGCAGTCCACGCTGCTACGTTGCTGTTCCTCCGTGAGTCAGTCAATCACCCACAGCCGCGCTTTCTGGGCTATGGCGGCGATCGCTGTCACCTTTCCCGCGATCTCGGCCGTCCCCACTCCGCTTTACTCGGTCTATCAGGACATGTGGGGCTTCTCCGACGCTGTCCTGACCGAAGTTTTCGCGATCTACGTGGTCGCCTTGTTGGGATCACTGCTGATTTTCGGGGCTCTTTCCGACCACGTCGGCAGAAGGCCCGTGCTGCTCACAGCCATTACGTTCGAGGCCCTTTCACTGTTGCTATTTCTGGTGTCAGGGGGCGTCGGAATGCTTGCGCTCGCCCGGGTCATTCAGGGGCTGGCGACAGGTGCCGCCCTGGCCACATTGAGCGCCGTGATCGTGGATCTCCAGCCGCCGGAGCACCCCCGGCGAAGCGGTGTGGTGAATGGCGTGGCTCCGCTGGCAGGACTGGCTGTGGGGGCACTTGCCTGCGGTTTGCTGATCCAGTTCGCGCCCTGGCCGACTTCACTGGTTTTCATCATCCTGCTGGGCATGCTCGCAGCCGCAGCGGTAGCAGTATTGATCTCACCGGAAACTTCAACGATGCGTCCCGGTGCCGTCGCTTCACTGAAGCCCAGGGTCGGTCTGCCCGCCCACCTGAGGTCGGATTTCCTCAGCCTGGTACCGATCATGGTTTCCGGCTGGGCCCTGGCCGGCCTCTACCTCTCACTTGGCCCTTCGATCGCCGGAACTTTCGTCGACCCTGACAGCTACCTGACCGGGGCGATGGTCGTCTCGACGCTCTGCGGGGTCGGAGCGATCACCGTCTTCGCACTGAGGAGGCGAGAGCCTCACACGGTGATAAGGATGGCCGCCGCCTGGCTCACCGCGGGAATCGCCGTGAGCCTGATCGGACTCGAGCTCGATTCCGGCCCGATCGCGATTCTTGGCACCCTCGTTTCCGGGATCGGATTCGGCGCGGCCGCGCTTGGCTCGTTCGGGGTTCTGGTCAACCTTGCCGACCCGGATGAGCGCGGCGAACTTTTCGCTTTCGCCTATGTGATCAGCTACCTGGCTTTCAGTCTGCCGGCAGTAGCCGGCGGGTTCGCCGCTGACCGTTTCGGCCTCGACACAACCGCGCTGGTCTACGGGAGCGCAATCCTGGCTATCACCTCACTGGCCTTCGTCATTGGAGGCCCGAAGCACCCCCGGCAGGATTCGAACCTGCGACATCCGGCTTAGAAGGCCGGCGCTCTATCCAGCTGAGCTACGGGGGCGTGAGCGGCTGACGTTAGCCGGTCAGGGCTGGTGCCGCTGAATCATCCCTACTCGGATGAAGAGTCGTTCGCTGCGGCTTCGGCGGCTTCTTCGGCTGCCTGTTCGGCTTCATATTCAGCCACAGCCTCGGCGATGTTGGCCAGGGTTTCGACCCTTGCCGGGTCGAGCTCGATCTTGTCCAGCTTCTCGCAACGTTCCGGATCGAGCTTGCCGTTCACCTTGTAAACAAAGTCCGGCTGGGGGGTGATGTCGGGCTCGGCGACCACTTCCTTCACTGCCGGGTCATCGGCGATCCAGGCGTTCACCGGGTACCGGTAGTCGGCTTCGGGGGCATCCTGGGTGAATTCAGAGGTGACAATGAAGTCGTAGTTGCCCTCGTTGATCCGGTTTATGAAATCCGTGCAGTTGTCAATCAGGCGATAGCTTCCGTTCGGACCTTCTTCACCGATGTACTGGACGAAATTCGATCGGTCAACCCCGTAGAAGCCGTATTGGCCGAAGAAGATCTCGCCGGACCCGGCCAGGGCGATCCTCTTGTTCTTCAGGTCGCGGGTAAAGGCGAAGGCCTCCTGGGGGCCGCCTTCCTGCAGGAAAAGAGTGGTTCTTGTGTAGTGCTTCTCGGCGTAGCCGACCTCTTCCCCGCGGCCCCAAATCGCAGCGATCACCGCGATGGCGGCGACGGACGCCACGATCATTCCCCGTGACGCGCGGCCACGATCCTTCAGCCAGCTCAGGCCCACCGGTGCCCACACGATCGCCAGACAGAAGAGAACTGCTCCTGGGACGAAGCTCGGATACCACTTCGGTGAAGTCAGCACCGTCACCGCAAAAATGGCGGTGAGGAAAATCAGCACCTTCTTCGCTCGCTCGTCCGGTTCGCGGAGCTGGCGGATCAGCGGCAGCATCAGCATGGCCAGCAGCAAACCGGGCAAGAGATAACGGGTGTTGGTGAAAAAGCCCCGGGGCTGGAACTCCTGCCCGGCCGCGGTGAGCGGGGTGAACAGGTAGACGACCGCGGTGATCAGGGCCGAGGCCGCGATAACCCGGACAATCTTGTTGCGGGACCTGAAAACCAGCCAGACGCAAGCCCCGACCAGCATGACCAGAATCAGCGGGAAGAGCACACCGAAAGCGTCATCGAGCCGAGGGAAGAACCACCAGCGGTAAATGCCAGGGTCGCCGATGTAATGCGCTACCGAGAATCTGGGTCGAGGATCAAGGGGCATCTGGTCGGGCTGCGGAAGCTTGAGAGGACCCCATCCGACCGCGGGCACGGGATTGCCGCCCGTGTAGATCATCGCCCGCACATACCAGTAGCCACCGACGACAAACATCGAAATCCCCAGGCAGAGCGCGGTGGTAAGCCGGCGGCCCTTGCCGCTGACCAGGATCATCCCGAGGAAGATCACACCAATCGGCGCCAGCATCGAAACCTTCATGGAGATCGCGATTCCGGCCGCTATGCCGGCCAGTATCAATGGCCCCTTGTCGAGCAGCGGTGCGTCCGGGTCCGGCTTTTCCTCGACCGTGCCGGATTTCGGTGCGCGTCTCTGGTGGCCGTTGATCAGAAAGGCAACGAAAGCGATCAGGAAGGCGAAAGCGACGATGTCGTTCCGGCCCTCCCCGGGCTGGGTTTCGATCATCACCCCGGCAGAGAGGAGGATCGCACCGCCAACCAGGGTGGCCGGACCGACTCCGTAGGGACGGCCGACACACCAGCAGCCAAGCAGGGCGACGCCGAGCGGCAGCATGTTGAAGACGGGTGACAGCCAGTCGCTGCCCATCAGCCCCATCAAGGCACCATGCATGAGCTCCGAACTCTGCGGGTAAAACCAGACCGCCAGCCTCAGAGCATCGGTGAAATGGAGCGGGATGATCGAATGCTCCTGAATGAACCTGGCCGAGGCCGGCATGTGGTACCAGGTGGTGTCACCACCGAACATGCCCTGGTCAAGGCTGAGTTGGGTCGGAAAAGACCATTCCGCGACTACCCAGGAAGCAACCGCCACCGCAACGAGGAAGGCCCACCTTGGAACCGCGGGGGCCTCGATCTGCTCTACGTCACGCGGGGCAAACTTCCAGGCGAGCGCGGCACCGATCAACGGCACCACGATGCAGGCGGCGGTGATCCAGGCTTCCTTGAGCAGATCCACCGACCCAACCAGCTGAAGCGCGATGATCAGAAGTGCGAAACCGATCGTGAGCTCGGCAAGGCGTGCTAGCGCCCCCGAAAATTCGGGCACGATCCATCGCCTGAGCCACCAGGCTCCGTACCAGGTGGCCCCGACAATGGCGGCGATCTGGAGGACTCCGGCGACGTAGGAAGCTAGGGACGGGGTCATGACCGCCCTGTGAACACGATTGGCACCGCGGGAATCCTAATTTATGGCAGGACATCGGGGATGGCCCCCGGGAAATCCGCTCAGGCAGGACCTTCGGCAAGGGGCACCTGACAGGCCACTCCGGTGCCCGCCAGACCGCAGTATCCGTTCGGCACTTTGTCCAGGTATTGCTGGTGCGGTCCTTCTGCGTAGTAGAAGGACCCCGCGGGTTCGATCACGGTTGTGATCTCCCCCAGCCCGCGTTCACTCAGGGCCTGCTGGTAGTTGTCACGGGCCATTTCGGCAATCTGTTTCTGCTGGTCATTTGCCGTGAAGATCCCTGACCGGTACTGGCTTCCGACATCGTTGCCCTGCCTCATTCCCTGGGTCGGGTCATGTTCGGAGAAGAAAACCTCAAGCAGTCTCCCGTAGCTGATCTTCGCCGGATCGAAGGCGACAAGGACTGCCTCGGCATGTCCTGTCCGTCCGGAGCAGACCTCTTCATAGGTCGGGTATGGCGTTGAACCGTTCTGGTATCCGACCGCGGTCGAATACACCCCCTCAAGGTTCCAGAAGAGCCGTTCTGCCCCCCAGAAGCAGCCAAGCGCGAAGAAGGCCACCTCAATCCCGTCCGGGAACGGACCCTGGATCGGGGTGTCGAGGACGGTGTGCCTTTCCGGAATGGTGAAGGCGTAATCATCCCTGCCCGGGAGGGCTTCCGGCGGGGAGGGAATGGTGGTCTTGTCGCGGCCGAAGATCATGGAAACGATGCTACTCCGGTTGCCTCACGGCCCGGCCAGTTTCAGTCCTGCAGCGACTGCGGGAATAGACTTGTGTCGTGGGCGCGCGGATCATCGAGAATGGCGAGATTGGTATCAGCTGGGTCATGGACGAACCGATGGCCCGGGCTTCACATGCGCTGGCCGATGGCGAGAAGGTCTGGCTGGTCGACCCGGTCGATGACGAAGCCGCGATCGAGCGTGCCCTCTCGCTGGGAGAACCCGCGGTGGTCTTTCAACTGCTCGACCGCCACAACCGTGACTGCGCAGAAGTCGCCCGCCGCCTCGGCATTGACCTGGTTGTCCTCCCGCTCGAGCTCAGGGGAACGCCTTTCGAGGCGATCGAAGTCGTCGACAACCGGTTCTGGAAAGAACGCGCGTTGTGGTGGAAGAAAACCAGGACCCTGATCGTCGCCGAAGCAATCGGTGCCAGCCGGATGTTCAACCCCTGCGCGGCCGGTGCCGGGACCCACATTGGCCTGCGGGCCGCTCCGCCCCGCAAGCAACTGGGCACTTACAACCCGAAGCACCTGCTGATGGGCCACGGCGATCCGATCAGCGGCAAGCAGGCAACGGTCGCCCTCCAGGAAGCCCTCGACCGCTCCCGTCGGGATCTCCCCGGAAATCTGCTGAAGATTCCCTTCGCGTTCCGCTAGGAGCTCCGGGAGACACCCGGCCGCTCGTCTGGACCGAGTGCCGTAGACCTGCACCGCTTTCGGCGTCAAAGTGACCCTTCTCACCTTCAATACGTTTTTGTATCCAATACAGTTTCGTATTCAATGGTCGATACGACGACACCCCGGACCACACGGCGCCGCATCGAAACACGCCGGCGCCTTCTCGACTCCGCCGTCGAAGTCTTCAGCGAAAAGGGCTTCGGGCGGACAACGGTTGATGATGTCTGCACCCGCGCCGGCTTCACCCGGGGAGCTTTCTATTCCAACTTCGTTTCACTGGACGAGCTTTTTCTGACCGTCTGGGAGGAACGATCCGACGCCTTCCTGGCCTCGGCCGAAGCCACCGTGGACGAAGCCAACCAGGATCCCGTCACCTCGCTTGAGGAAGGGATCGACCGGCTGCTTGAGCTTTCCGCAATAGACGACAGATGGGCCCGCATCGAGTGGGAGTTCACCGCTCACGCCCTTCGCACCCCCGGCCTCAGGGAAGTAATGGCGGCCCGGGAGGAACGAATCTCCGAGTTGCTTCTGCGGATTCTCGATCGCGCAATGAACCATGTCAACCTCCGGATCACCGATCGCGCGGCCTTCGCCGCTGCCCTGATTGCGGTCCATGACGGAACCACAGTCCAGATGCTGATCGAACCCGACCCGGACGCCGCCCGGGAGCGGCGCCGCAACCTTTTCCTTGCCGTTGTCCAGACCTACACGGAAGCAGCAGCCTCATGAATGACCCGGACGTAATTGTCGTTGGAGCCGGACTTGCCGGCCTCGTCGCCACCCATGAACTCTCGAAGGCCGGCAAGCGTGTTCTTGTGCTCGACCAGGAGAACCGGAACAACCTCGGAGGTCAGGCCTGGTGGTCACTGGCCGGACTCTTTTTCGTTGATAGCCCCGAGCAGCGCCGGGCCGGAATCAGGGACTCCTTCGACCTGGCCCTTGCTGACTGGCTGGGCTCTGCCCGGTTCGACCGCGATGAAGACCACTGGCCACGCAAATGGGCGGAGTCCTACGTCCGCTTTGCGGCCACCGAGAAGCGGGGTTACCTGCGTGACCTCGGTCTGCGGGTCCTGCCAATGCCGGGCTGGGCGGAACGGGGCGATGGCAAGGCCGGCGGTCACGGCAATTCAGTGCCCCGCTTTCACATGACCTGGGGGGTTGGCCCGGAGTTGGTCCGCGTTTTCCAGGAGCCGGTCGAACGAGCCGAGCAACATGGTCTCGTCGAGTTCGCCTTCCGCCACCGGGTAGATGAGCTGATCATCGAAAGTGATGCCGTCGCGGGGGTACGGGGCTCGGTCCTCGAAAGCTGTGACGACCTGGACCGCGGAGTTGCCTCTTCCCGCACCGAAGTAGATGATTTCGAACTGCGGGCGAGCGCTGTGATCGTCACCTCGGGTGGCATCGGCCACAACTTCGATGCGATCCGGCGGAATTGGCCGGTCGATCGCCTCGGCGAGCCTCCGGAACACATGATCGCCGGCGTCCCCGCATATGTGGATGGCCGCATGCTGGACGCAAGTGAACAGGTCGGGGCGAGCCTGATCAACCGGGACCGGATGTGGCATTACCCGGAAGGAATCCACAACTGGGACCCGGTCTGGCCGAATCACGCTATCCGGATCATCGCCGGGCCATCGTCGATCTGGCTGGATGCCAACGGCAACCGGCTTGAAGCCCCGAACTACCCGGGCTTCGATGCGCTCGGTTCACTCACCCGGGTCCTCTCCACCGGGCATGACTACTCCTGGTTCATCCTCAACCAGTCGATCATCTCCCGGGAGTTCGCATTGTCGGGGTCGGAGCAGAATTCCGGCGTGGCCGAAAAGAACGTGAGCGAGTTCGTGCGTTCTCGGCTGAGCCGGCAAGCGACCGGTCCGGTCGAGGCCTTCAAGCAGAATGGGGTCGATTTTGTGATCAGCGACAACGTCGAAGACCTGATCGAAAAGATGAACTCCATCTCGCGGGGACCTCTCCTCGACACCGGTCAGGTCGGGGAGGCCATCCGCCAGCGGGATCGCGACGTGAATCACAAATACGGCAAGGACCTCCAGTTGATGGCGATCAGAAACGCCCGTTCCTACCGGCCGGAGCGGACCCGCATTGCCAAGCCGCACGAGATCCTCGATGCCGACCACGGTCCGCTGATCGCCGTGCGCCTCAACGTCTGTACCCGCAAGACTCTAGGCGGGCTCGAAACCAACCTCGATTCCCAGGTTCTGCGCCCCGACGGCTCCCCCTTCCCCGGTCTCTATGCCGCTGGCGAAGTGGCTGGGTTCGGGGGCGGCGGAGTCCACGGCTACAACGCGCTCGAGGGCACCTTTGTCGGCGGCTGCATCTTCTCCGGTCTGGCAGCCGGCCGTGCCCTCAGCCGGACCTTGCCGGAATCACCCTCGAGGGTGCCCGCAGCAGCCTGAACCCGGCTACTGCCCTCTTTCATTATTCCTTCCGGACAGTTTGGGAACGCAGGACCGCAGGGGAATCCTTCCCTTCGGTGGGCGCCGCGTCCGCAGCGCCGGACCCCGCCTTGATCAAGCCAAGCTCGACCGGAATCGAGGTAAGGCCGATCACTGTGATGGCCACGCCGACCGCGAACGGGAGCCAGCGCAGATACTCATAGTCGTCCGGAAAGCCGATGGAGAGGATTCCGATAGCGATCGATCCGAGACCTGAAATCAGGAGCAGAAACATTCCCGGAACTCCCAGGCGAAGGTTCCTGCCCTCGCCCGTCTCGATTCGCCCAATCTCGGCTTCGACTGACGCATCGATCGAGTGGCTCCTCTCACCCGGCTGAACGAGGATTCGAATCAGAAGGCCCGTGGCGATCCAGATCCCGCCGGAAAGAATCAAACCGTCAATCCCCAGGAGCAAGCCGACCAGCCCGACGATCAAGCCAAATGCGGCCAGCTTCACTGACCACTCCGGACCGACTCGTCGCTTGCGCTCTCCACGCGGACGATGTTATCCGTCAATTCAGGAACCCGGAATTGAACCGTTGAGTCGGGACGATTGGTTCAAACTGGGGCTCATTTCGCTTTGCTCCTCACTTTGAACGTTTATGTTCGCACTACAGTTCGCACTACGCGCAGGGGTCTCTACGCACCCTTCAAGCGACAATCCTTCTTCTACTCGACCAATTCTCCTCGTTTCAGGAATCGGATTCAAGTGGCCATACATTGGTTGCCGAAAGCTGACCCAGAGGTTTCAAACATCGCTCCAGAAATCAAGACCCAGTTCGCTCATCCATTTCTGAATCTCGATGTTGATTCGAAAGAGCTCGCCCGTCCAGATCAGAATCCCCATCGCTATCAACACAATGCCGCCCAGAGCAACGATCAGGTTGTAGTGCCGCTTGACGACAGCAAAAGCTGAAGTCATGCGATCGAAAGCCAGGACGGTCAGCAAGAATGGGACCGCAAGACCCGCCGAATACACGGCAAGAAGGAACGCGCCATTGGCCGCGGAACCAGAGATTGATGCCGCTGAGAGAATCGCGCCGAGAGTAGGACCGATGCATGGCGTCCAGGCGAAGGCAAACGCGGCACCCGCCACGACCGGTCCGCCTTTGCCGGCTCGCGACATCAAGGCATCAATGTGCCATTCGCGATTCAGCTTCACGACGAAGAACGACGCAACGAAGAGCACCCCCATCAGGATGATCAGAGTGGCCGCGATCTTGTCCAGCAT
>JAGQUU010000104.1 GCA_020438345.1 Solirubrobacterales bacterium
GAAGTTCTCGTATTGCGGGAACTTGAGGGCTTGAGCTATGACGAAATCGCCTCGGTGATGGAAATGAAGTCGAATGCGGTTGCCCAGCTGATCTCCAGGGCGCGGATCGGCCTCCGCAAGGAAATGCAGGCCGGTGCGGCTGCCTCTGTGGCTTTGGCCACCGCCGATTGCGAGACGGCGCATCTCGCTCTCGCCTGTCGCCAGGATGGACAGGGCGGCTTCGATGCGGACTGGCTGAACGCCCATCTGGCCGGTTGTTCCAACTGCAGGATCGCCGGTGAAGAGATGGCCGAAGCCGGAGTTTCCTACCGAGCCTGGGCGCCGGTCCTGCCAGCTGCCTGGATATTCCGGGAAGTGATGGCTAAGGCAAGCGAGATCAACGGCAACGACTGGTCGGAGGTGGAACGACCGTCTGGTCCGGGCGGCGGGAACCCGAGTCGTGGATCCCATTCAGGTTCCAGCCGCAAGGCAGCTTTGGCTGGAAGTCTCGCTTTGCTTCTGGCCGGACTATTCGCGGTCTTGTTAATGGCTGACGCAAATGCTCCAGAGCGGATCAAACCGGCGAGCAAGACGGTGGAGAAACCGGCGGTGGAGATGGCCCGCGTTCGGGAGAAGAAGGGTTTCGGAAAGGCGAAAAAGCGGGATGAGCCAGGCGAAACTGTGATCGCCGACCTGGATCAAGCGGGAAACCCGGTGCTGGTCCCGGCTTCCGGCGGTCCCGCGGGTTCGAGCCCGACTGGACCAGTCAAGCCGGATGCCACGGACAACAGCAGCGGGACTGGGGACGGGACTGGCAAGGAGCTGTCGCGTCCGGATCCGGTCGACAAGCCGGTCAGGCCTGACCCTGAACCGGATGAACCGGAAACACCGGTGGGGCCGGTTCCGGGAGGACCGACAACCCCGGAACCCGGCGGACCTACAACCCCGGTCCCAGGTGGTCCGACAACCCCGATTCCGGGCGGACCCACATCCCCGGTCCCGGGCGGTCCGATCCCGGGCTGAAATCAGCCGGTGTGGTCTACCCGCATCGCCTGGGCGAGGGTCAGGCCGAGCACATGCCTGGTGCCTCCGATTCGGACTGTGATCGGTCCGTCGAAGGGCTGACGTTCGGTCAGCTCCAGTTTGTCGCCGACCGCGATCCCACATTCACTCAGATAGGCGAGCATCTCGGGGTTCGCATCCGAGACTCGCGCGAAGCGGGCGGTATCACCGGGGGCGAGTTCGGCCAACGCGGCAGTTTCCGTTTCGTCGATTTCGAGATCCCGATCGGGGATCGGATCCCCGTGGGGGTCGAAGGCAGGGTCACCGAGCTTTGTCGAGATCAGGTCGGTCAGATCCTCGGACAGCGCATGTTCGAGTATTTCGGCTTCGTCGTGGACACGATCCCAGGGCACGTCGAGGACTTCGGCGAGAAAGAGTTCCAGCAGCCGGTGACGGCGCAGAACGGTCATCGCGACTCTGGTTCCCTCGGCGGTGAGCCGGACTCCATGGTAAGGAACCCTTTCGACCAGCCCCGCTTCGTCAAGCTTCTTGATCATGGCCGAGACCGATCCGGCCTTGACCCCCAGCTTCCCCGCGAGGTCATTGGTGGAAGCCGTTTCCGAGCCCCAGCCGGTCAGGGAGTAAATCGCCTTCGTGTAGTCCTCGACAGCCGCTGTCGGCAGCCGGTTCCCGGTCGTCTCACCAGTTTGGTCTGGGGCATTCGTGCTCACATGTTGAGCCTAGAGGTTGCGGTCGAAACATTGAGCCGAACCAGCTCGTGGTCAGCGGCCGAAGCGACGAAGGCGAAGAGAGTTCGAGACCACAAACAGCGAGCTCAGAGCCATGGCGGCACCGGCAAGCATCGGGTTGAGACGACCGGTCATCGCTACCGGGATCAGGATCACGTTGTAGAAGAAGGCGAAGAAGAGGTTCTGCTTGATGGTGCGGAGAGTCGCACGGCTGAGCCGGATTGCCGCCGCGGCACCACGCGGGTCACCGGAAACGAGAGTGAGGTCGGAGGCCTCGATGGCCACATCGGAACCGGTGCCGATCGCCAGTCCGAGGTCCGCCTGGGCGAGGGCAGGGGAGTCGTTCACACCGTCCCCGACCATCGCAACGACACGGCCATCCTCCTGCAGCGTCCGGACCGCGTCGACCTTCTCGCCGGGGAGGACTTCTGAAATCACCCGGTCGATGCCGACCGCCGCTGCAACCGCATCCGCGGTTGCCTGGTTGTCGCCGGTCAGCAAAACCGGTTCAAGCCCAAGTGCCTTCAGTTCATCTATCGCCTGGGGGCTTTCCCCCTTGACCCGATCAGCGACCGCGAGAAGGACCCGGGGCCGGCCATCCCAGCCGGCAACAACGGCCGTTTGACCCTTTTCATGGGCAAGGTCGAGAGCAGACCGGAGTTCCCCTTTCAGCGCGCCAAACCTCTCTTCAAGCAGGGCGGGGCGGCCGATCAGAATGTCGAGTCCGTCGACGGTCCCTTCGACGCCCAGGCCTTCCAGGTTGCGAAAGTTCCCGACCGCAGGCAGTGGCCCTTCCGAGCGGGCCGCGTTGGCGATTGCCCTGGCGATCGGGTGCTCGGAGGCATTTTCGAGCGCGCCGGCCAGTCGAAGGGCCTGCTCACGATTGCTGCCGGACGCGGCTGTCACAGATTCCAGGGTCATCTCGCCGCTGGTCAGGGTGCCTGTCTTGTCGAGCAGAATCGTGTCTACCTGGCGGGTTGATTCCAGTACTTCCGCGCCCTTGATCAGCAGGCCGAGGCCAGCCCCGCGTGAGGTCCCGACCAGCAGGGCAAGTGGTGTGGCCAACCCGAGCGCACAGGGGCAGGCGATGATCAGCACCGAGACGGCAGCCGTCATCGCAAAGGCCGCCCCGGAGCCTTCGATCAGCCAGAAGACCAGCGTAAGAGAAGCGAGAACCAGTACGACGGGCACGAAGACTCCCGAAATCCGGTCTGCGAGGCGCTGGACGGGGGCCTTGCCGGTCTGGGCTTCTTCGACCATTCGGGCGATCTGGGCCAGGGCTGTTTCCGCCCCGACCTTTGTCGCCTCGACCACGAGACGACCCGAAGTGTTGACCGAGGCACCGACCACCTTGGCTCCTGGCCCTCTCTCAACCGGGACCGATTCCCCGGTCAGCAATGATTCATCGAGCGCGGATTCACCATCGACAACGATTCCGTCCGTCGCGACTTTTTCACCCGGGCGGACGATGAACCGGTCACCTTCCCGGAGTTCCGCAACCGGGATCCTGCGTTCGCTGCCATCCGGTTCAAGCAGTGAAGCTTCCCGGGCTCCCATTTCGAGCAGAGCCTTCAGGGCATTGCCGGCTCTGTCTTTGGCCCGTTCTTCGGCCCAGCGGCCAGCCAGCAGGAAGGTAGTGACAACTCCTGCCACTTCGAAGTAGATCTCGTGGAGTCCCTGGCTCTTTTCGGGGGCCAGGCTGAACTCCATTGTCATGCCGATCTGTCCTGCCTCGCCGAAGAGCAGGGCAGCCAGGCTCCAGAAGAAGGCGGCGAGGGTTCCCAGAGAGATCAGCGTGTCCATGTTGGAGTTGCCGTGACGGGCAGCCTTGAGGGCCGAGCGGTGGAAGGGAAGGCCACCCCAGAAGACCACCGGAATTGCCAGCGCAAGTGAAACCCACTGCCAGTAGTCGAACTGAAGCGATGAAATCATCGCCATCAGAAAGAGCGGCACCGTGAGGATCGTGCTGATCAGAAAACGGTGATACAGGCTGGAGGCGGATGCGACCGAATGGTGCATGTGGTCGTGGTCCTCGTGGTGTTCCGAATGGGCATCGCGTTCGGCATGGGTCGGGGCACTGAGCGCTGCCGTGTAACCGACCGAATCCACTGCCCGTATGAAGTCCTCCGGACCGGCTGCCTCGGGGTCGAAGCTGACGGTCGCCTTCCTGGTGGCGAAGTTGACGGAGGCTTCCACCCCCTCGAGTGCGTTGAGGCTCTTTTCGACTTTGGCGACGCAGGAAGCGCAGCTCATGTCCGGGACCTCGAAGCTCAGCTTCTCGTTTTCGGCGGATTCGATCACCATTCGAGTATACCCCTGGGGGGTATAAAGTCAAGTCCGGTTGTTCCTTGCCTGTCCTGCTCGCAATACTTCCCTCATGCCTGCCCCCGAAACAAGCACTCGAACCTCATCGCCCGTCCAGGCGTTGCTTGAGCGGCTCCACGAACGCCACGCTCCCGACACCTCGGGTGAAGTCGCGTCCTACATCCCGGAACTGGCCACCGCTGATCCGGGCTGGTTCGGGATTTCGATGGTCACGGCCGATGGTTCAACGTATGAGGTCGGCGATACCCGGCGGAAGTTCACGATCCAGTCGATCTCCA
The DNA here is from genome assembly GCA_020438345.1 of Solirubrobacterales bacterium. GTDB lineage: Bacteria > Actinomycetota > Thermoleophilia > Solirubrobacterales > 70-9 > 67-14. Next base: position 4,334 of record JAGQUU010000104.1, read on the forward strand.
AGCCGCTCACCTTCGCGCTTGCCCTCGAGGCGGTCGGAGAGCAGGAGGTACGCAGGCACGTTGACGTGGAGCCGAGTGGCGAGGCGTTCAACTCGATCACCCTGCAGCCGGGGACCGGGCTGCCGCTCAACCCGATGGTCAACGCTGGCGCGATCGCTACCACGTCACTGATCACATCCCTCGGCTTCGACAGGCCGATTGACCGGATACTCAACGAGTACTCGGCTTTCGCCGGGCGGGACCTGGATATCGACGAGGAAGTGTTCAGCTCGGAAAACGAGACCGGCCACCGCAACCGGGCAATCGCCCACCTGCTTCGTAACGCCAACGTGTTCGACGATGGAGTCGAGGATGTGGTTGAGACGTACTTTCGTCAATGCGCGACGCTGGTTGACTGCCGGGATCTCGCCACGATCGCGGCCACTCTCGCCTCGACAGGAGTGAATCCGGTCACCCGGGAACGAGTGTTGAGGGAAGACACGGTCCGCAATGTGCTCAGCGTGATGGCCAGCTGCGGCATGTACGACGCAGCAGGCGACTGGCTTTACACGGTCGGCCTGCCAGCCAAGTCCGGCGTGGCCGGCGGAATCATCGCGGTGCTGCCGGGGCAGCTCGGCATTGCGGTCTACTCGCCGCCGCTCGACGTCCACGGAAACAGCGTCCGCGGAGTCAAGGTCTGCGAGGACATCTCGGATGAGCTTCACCTTCATGTGATGAGTCCGGCCCGGCGCCCGCCACCACCGGTCCGGGTTGAGAGAACCTGCCTGAACTCGCGGTCAAAGCGGCTGCGCAGCAGGGTCGAACAGGCGATCCTGACCCAGCATGGTCACCGGGCAAGAGTATTTGAACTCCAGGGAGAGCTTTCGTTCGCGGCGGGCGAGCTGGTCACCAGCTCGGCCCTGGCCGATGCGGATGAAACCGATTTCGCCGTTCTGGATTTCAATGCGGTGCGATCGATCGATCTGATCGATGTCCCGATCTTCAGCCATCTGGTCGAAAGTTACGAGGAGACGGGAGGTGAAATCGCCTTCTCGGATATTGACCGGCACCCGCTCTTCGCCGATGCGCTGAGCCGCCAGCGTGATCAGGATGGCATCCATCCGGTTCGGACTTTCGCGGATCTCGACCTGGCGCTTGAATGGTGCGAGCAGGGTCTGATCGACAGGTACGGTGACATTGATCCAGACCCGGAACTGGGCCTTGCCCAGCATGGAGCGACAATCGGCATGAGTCCCGAGCAGATCACTCTGCTTGCGAGCCATCTCGATCACCGTGATTACGAGGCCGGTGACCTGATCTACGACGAGACGGAAACCGCGGTGCACGAGATGCTTCTGGTCACTTCCGGAAAGATCAGCGTCCTGATCCGGACTGAAGGCGGAGATCACCGGCGGGTCGCCACGCTCTCGCCCGGCATGACCCTGGGCGAAGTCGCGATGCTGAGTGGCGGCGAGCGAATCGGAACCTCGGTGGCTGACACCCGGGTTGCGGCCTATGTGCTCGAGTCCGGTGACCTCGAGGTGCTTCGCTCGACCGACCCGTCACTGGTGGCGATTCTCTTCGAGAACCTGATCAAGATGATGGCGGTCCGGGTCAGCAACCTCCGCGACAACATTCACTGACCAGGCACAGGGACCTGCCGATTTCCCGGCCGGAATCCGAAGTCCTGTGACGGGTCAGACGTTGAACTTGAAATCGACCACGTCGCCGTCCTGCATGACGTAGTCCTTGCCTTCGAGGCGGACCTTGCCGGCGGCGCGGGCGTCGGTCATTGAACCCAGTTCAAGCAGTTCGTCGTACGAGATTGTCTCGGCCTTGATGAAGCCGCGCTGGAAATCGGTATGGATCACTCCGGCCGCCTCTGGCGCGGTCGCGCCGATCGGAATGGTCCAGGCCCGGGTTTCCTTCGGTCCGGCGGTCAGGTAAGTCTGGAGTCCGAGGGTCGCGAACCCGACCCGGGCCAGCACATCAAGCCCCGGTTCTTCGATGCCGATGTCCGCCAGCATCTCGCGGGCTTCTTCCTCGTCATCGAGCTCGACCAGTTCGGCCTCGAACTTGGCGTCGAGGAAGATCGCTTCGGCCGGGGCAACCAGTTCCCGCAGGCTGTCCTTCAGGGGTTCGTTCGCAAGCTCCTCTTCAGAGCAGTTGAAGACGTAGAGCAGAGGCTTCGCGGTCATCAGGTGAAGATCCCGTACCTGATCCGGTTCGAAGCCGGCCTCGAAGATTCCCTTGCCGGATTCAAGGAGCTCCTTCGCGGCTTCGGCCGCCTTGACCTGTGGTTCGAGGTCCTTGTCCCGTTTCGCTTCCTTGGCCAATCTGGGCAGGGCGTTCTCGATCGTCTGAAGGTCGGCGAGGATCAGCTCCGTCCGGATCGTTTCGATGTCGTTCTTCGGCTCGACTTCACCGTCTACATGGGTGATGTCATCGTCCTGAAAAACACGGGTAACCTGGCAGATCGCGTCGGATTCCCTGATGTTGGAGAGGAACTTGTTACCCATCCCCTCACCCTCTGAAGCTCCTTTGACGATGCCGGCAATGTCGACGAACTGGACGGTGGCGGGGAGAATCTTCTCCGAGCCGTACAGCCCGGCCAGCTTTTCCAGGCGCTTATCCGGGACACCGACGACTCCGACATTGGGCTCGATGGTGGCGAACGGGTAGTTCGCCGCAAGGACATCGTTCCTGGTCAGGGCATTGAAGAGGGTTGACTTCCCGGCATTGGGAAGCCCTACGATTCCGATCGAGAGGGCCATCGCAGGACAGATTAGGGATAGACCGGACCGATTGACGGCTGGACCGCATCGAATGCCGGCAGCGGTGGTTTATATTGACGTCTAGTCAATATCGAGGAGGCCTTCTGATGCATTCGATGAAACGCCTGACCACGCTGGTCGTTCTTGCCGCCAGCCTGCTGACCGCCACTTTCGCAGGCAGCATCTCTCCGGCCGCCGCCTCAGACGCTCCCGGACTCCTCGACCAGCTCACCGTCCGCACGATTTCATCCCGTCCGGAAATGGTCAGCGGAAACGATGCTCTCGTCCAGGTTCTTGTGCCGAGAGACGCCAGTCCCTCCGGACTGAAGATTTTTTCCGACGGCGCCGACATCACCGCGAGCTTCAACGCGACCGGCGGCAACGAACACATCCGGCAAGGGAAAGTGCCTACAGGGGCTGAGGGTTCCATCATTCGAGTGACTCTCCCCGGCTTCAACGACCAGCAGCTGATTCTCGTCAACCATCCACTGTCCGGACCGATCCTTTCGGGCCGTCACCTGAATCCGTTGCTCTGCAACACGGCAACCGCCGGACTCGGTGCACCCCAGGATGCTGACTGCACCGGCAACACCGTCGTCACCTATCACTACCGCACCACCTCGAACAGCTGGCAAACCCTGGCTGACCCGACCGGCCCGGTGCCCCCTGACATCGCGACAACGACCACCAACAACGGCACCGTCGTGCCCTACGCCGTCGCGACCGAACGCGGCACCCTGAACCGGTCGATCTATGCCTTCTCGGTCCTGATCGATATCGGGCCCGGAAGCAACCCGAACGTCGCCGGTTCGGGGTTCAACGGCACAGCGATATTCAGTTTCGGCGGCGGCTGCAACAACACCTACTTCCAGGGCAACAGCGGAGCCGGGAATCCAAACTCGAATGTCTCAAGCGGCTTTGCCTACATGCAATCGAGCCTCAACGCGTTCGGGCAGCGCTGCTCGGACGCTTTCTCGGCAGAAACCGTCTCGATGATCAAAGAGCGTTTCATCGAAAACTGGGGACCGATCGACAAAACGATCGGTACCGGCGGTTCGGGCGGCTCGATGGCGCAGCAGATGATCAACAACAACTATCCGGGCCTGCTTGACGCTTCGAATTTGTCCAATTCGTTCCTGGACTACGCCTACGCGGCAAACAACCTCATGGATTGCATGACCGTTGGAAATTACGTCGACACGGCTGGCTGGAGCAATGACGAAAAGCAGGCTGTTCTGGGTGGAGGAGTCCTCCAGACATGTTCGACCACCGTTGCCTCATTCTCGGGGGGCTTCTGGGCCCCGGATGACTGCCCGCCTTCGGTCCCTCCGGGAGACGTTTATGACCCTCTGACGAATCCACTCGGGCTCAGATGCACCACCTGGGATGCGAACTCGAATCTCTGGGGCAAGTTGCCGGACGGCAAAGCTCGCCAGGTCGCTGACAACGTCGGGGTGCAATACGGCCTCAGGGCTTTGCTTGACGGTCAGATCACTTCCGCACAGTTCCTCGGCCTGAACGCAGGTGCGGGAGGCCTCGACCAGGACGGCAACCCGATTCCGGAGCGCCGCGTTGCTGACCCCCAGGCGCTGCGCACCGCGTACCAGTACGGGCAACTAAATGAAGGTGGCGCTGGCTACTCATCCATCCCCGCGATCGACAACCGGCAGTACTGGATCGAGACGGTCCCGAACGGCCACCAGATCATTCACGCGATCTCGATGCAGGAGCGAATGGAAAAGTCGGCAGGCGGACCTGTGCCTCATGTGATCTTCACCAGTCCGAGCGGGCCGGACACCAACAACGGTCCCGCTTCGATCCCGAATGCCCGGGTCTGGGGAATTCTCGATAAGTGGGTAGATGCGATCCAGGCTGACCGGTCTGACATCGACCCCCGAATCAAGGCACTCAACAACGCACCGGCGGAAGCAACCGACCGCTGTTTCGATGGGGGCGGCAACGTGATCGCGATCGAAAAGCAGACCATCAATAGCGGCACCTGCGGTTCGCTCTACCCGAGCCATCTGGCTCCGCGGATGATCGCCGGTGGCCCGGTCGCCAATGACATTCTCAAATGTCAGCTAAAGCCGATTGATCCAGCCGACTATCAGGGCCAACTGAGCGCCGGCCAGCTGGCAACGCTGGCCGGTATTTTCCCCAGCGGTGTCTGCGACTGGAATGTTCCCGGGGTAGAGCAGACGGTCCAGACCCGAACCTGGCAGGCGTGGCCTACGGGAAACGCGGATTCGACCGCACCTGAAACAGCGGTCTCCTCTGGTCCGGCACCGGTCAATGCTCCTTCGACGGTCGATTTCGAGTTCTCCTCGAGCCAGACCGGCTCCTCATTCGAGTGCCGGCTTGGCAGGTCGGAAACCTTCAGGCCATGTGTGAGCCCGGAGCGGTACCGGGGTCTCGCCGACGGTGCCTACACATTCGAAGTCCGGGCCAGGGATGGTGCCGGCAACGCCGATCCGACTCCGGCTTCGGTGGACTTCCGGGTAGGGCCGGAACCGGTGGTGAACGTGCGCCGTAACAGCCGGGTCCTTTTGAGGGGCCGAACGATGCCCCGACTTCGTCGGGCAAGGAAGCAGGCTGTCCCGGTCCGCTGCTACACCACGAATATGGACTGGTGCCGTGGCCGGGTGACCCTCCGGGTCCGTGGCCGGGCACTTGGCCTTCGTCACAACCGCAGGGTGAACATCGGAAGCCGCACGTACACCCTGAAGCGTGGTCAGCGTACCGTCCGGGTCCGGATCGGCAACCGGGCACGGAGAATCGTCCGCAATCGCAGTCGGCTCAAAGTCCGGGTGATCACCACCTCGCGGCAGGGCAACGGCACATTCCGCACCGCCAACGCCGGCCGTCGTCTGCGTCGCTGATCGAGCAGGGCAGGCCCCTGGTTCCGGTCCTGAAAAGCACTTCCGGGGCGGAACCGAAACTCGCCGCTTTTTATCGGGTTATCTAAACGGTTGGCTTGCTTCGCGTGAGACAGCCGGTTCCGAAAGCGGGAGGGACCACAAGCAGGGAGGCGCCGGGTCCGACCGGGGGATCGGACCCAGGCGCGTCCTGTTCAGTCGCGAACTTCTCCGCCGAGTTCAGGAGTTTCAGGGTCACTGGCGCTCTCCAGTACCCCGAGCAGTTCGGTGACCCGACAGACAAGAAGCCGCTCCTCCTCGACTTCGACCCAGTTTCCTGCCGTGGCCGGAAAGACGACGTGGTCGCCAGGCCTCACCGGCATCCGGACCCCGGCAGCCTCCCACCAGTCGATGCCCTGACCAACCGCCAGCACGATGCCGTGCTGAGGTGGAGGTTCAGATGTGCCAGGCGGCACAACCAGACCTGAACTGCGCATGCGGTCCGGTTCGAGTTCCTTGATTACAACCCGGTCGAAGAGAGGCCTGAGGTGGTGCTGAGCCATGCCACAAGCCTATGTGGTTCCTTCGCGGGGGAGCGGTCAGGAAATGCTGCTTGCGTGAACGCAACA
>JAGQUU010000105.1 GCA_020438345.1 Solirubrobacterales bacterium
CCGATGCGATCCCTTCGGGTCCGTCCGCCCGGCCGACCAGCACGACATCCCCGGTCTGGTTATCCCTCCTGTACAGCCCGGTGACGTCGGGGTTGTTGCCCGGCGCCAGATTGTCTGAATCCGAGACAAAGAAGACATATCGGGCGTCTGAGCTCAGCGGGGAAACCGAGTATCCGGGGCCCATCTGACCGGAAAAGCTTCCGGCCAGAGCGTCGTCCGGCAAATCCAGGTAGCTGACGGGGAATGTGTCACCCGGACTGGCAGAACCGGCATTTGCGACGGTCACCGGCCCCAAGCCGGCAGCGACCACGACCGCGACCGAAACGGCAAGCATGTACCTGGCTCTGTTCGAAATGTTCCCCACTACATTCCTTTCCCGCGTTGATCTGTGACCCACTTGATTCAAAATGACTCTATCGCCACAAAGAAGGTTGCCAAGACAAAAGCCCGAAGTTGGATTGACCCGTGAGAATCCGGGTTCCTCTAGCCCGTGGCCGGAACTTCCCCTCTATCCGAACCTTCTCGGCTACCTGGGCCGTGAAGGTGAATTCCGTTTCATTTCCAGGCAGAGTTTTCGCAAAGTCGGGATTGCGTAAACATGGGGAGGACAAGGTAGCCGGAAATGCGCAGATTCAGAAAAGCCCCCAAGAAAGAAGCCCCCGAAACATCTCCCGAAGACACTCGGGAGATGTTCACCGCCGGCGAGGCACTGCCCGCGAATTCCGGTGAGAGCCAGGAAAGCGAGCCGGCTACCGACGAAACCCGGGAATACGAAACCGTCACCCTGGCCCGGGAGGACGGACCCGAGGGAGTTGAAAGTGCTGGCCGGGAGGAAGCAGACAGGGATGAAGGGGACGAAGGGGAAGACGCAGAAGAGGGCTGGGACGAAGGCGAGAACGAGACCTGGGATGACGACGAGGATGAAGAGTGGGTCGAGTTCGAGGATGACACCGACCTTGAGGATGACCCGGGTAAAGACGACGGCCCGGAGCCGGAGAGTGACGCCGGGAGTGACGTCAGCAAAGACGGGGATCTCCTTGCCGGTCTGAAGTCCTGGTTCAGCCGACTGTGGAAGCGTTCCGTTTTGTTCTGGTCTGGCCTGCTGAAGCGAGTCGGCGAGACGAAGCTTCCCCGCCACGAGATCGACGGCCAGAAGGTGCTGGCGGGGGCAGGCATAGCTGCGGTCGCTCTCCTGATCGCGGCCGGCGGCTATCTCCTTGGCAAGGGATCTGGTGACAACCTCGACACCGCCAGGCTGGAGGGCGAATTCGCCGGACGAAAGGCCGGAGCCGTGGCGGGCGCGACGAAGGGTTACGCAGCCGGATTCAAGAAGGGCCGCGACCTCGCCTTCGAAAGGTCGTATTCAACCTCATACCGGCGCAACTACCGGCGGGCCTACGAGAACGCGGGAATGGACCCGCCCAAGGCCGCCTCCATCGAAGTTCCGGAGCCATGAGTCCGGGCCGGTTGACTCCCTGGCTGATCGCCGGGGTCATGCTCGTCCTGATCGCCGGCCTTACCGGTTGGGCTTTCGGAGCGGGCGCCGCGAACGGCAAGAGTGATGCCGAAACCGCCCGCGAAAATGGCTACGAGGAAGGCTACGAGCTGGTCTTCACCGGGATCCGCCGGGTCACCGCCAAGCGTGGGTTCAAGGCCGGGGTGAAGCGGGGCAGGGTGTCGGGCGCCAAGACCGGGGCCCGGGAAGGCGCCGGCATCGGTGCCGGCAACGCTGCTATCGAGCAGGCTGTTGAATCCGAGAAGGCGGCCGATGCGGCAGCTTCAGCCGCGGAATCGGAGATCGCCGCTCGACAGGCGAATTGCGGGGTCGTCCCCGCCGCTCCTTCCTGGTGTCCGACCAGCGACGAACTCTCCAGCTACCGGGCCGCGGTCAAGGCCGCCGAACAGGCCGCAGAGAAGGCCGAGAAGGAAAAGGAGAAGAAAGAGGCCGGGGATGACCGACCCTGATCCGGGAAGGGAAGAGGAGGCTGAAGTCAAAGCCGGCAAGTGGAAGCCCGGGCCATGGCTCAAACCGCTGATCGCGGGTGTCGGCCTGGCGCTCGTTGCGGCTGCTGCAGGTTTCGGTGCCGGCTATTTGAGCCGGCCAGATGACTCCGGCCCGGACCTGACCCGGCAGGAGGCCTACCTTCAGGCGAAACAGCAGGCCAGAACAGAAATCGGCGGCGAAATGGCCCGTCGCGGCTTTGATGCGGGCCGGAAGTCTGGCTACATCCACGGAATGATTGCCGGTGGAATGGCGGCTGAATCCGCGGTCACCATCATTGTGCGCGAGCAGCAGACCGCCGCCGCCCAGGCCGCTGCCGCATCCGCCCAGTCTGAACTTGCCGGGATGGTTGCCGCCCCCGCCCCTCCGGTGCCGGCCGCTGGTGAGGACTGAACGGGAAACGACCACTGACCCCGCTCGGCGGGTTGCGTCAGCCCAGAGCTTCGATGCGGTCTGCGAACGGCGGATGGGTTGAACCCAGCCGGGCAGGTGACCAGGGCTTGTTCGGTTCCGGGTCGCCGTAGATCTCCCGCAACTCGGTCAGCGCATTGACCATCTCGGTCCGGTAGCCGAGCGATGCCGAATATCGGTCCGCTTCAAACTCGGCCCTGCGGTCAAGCAGGCGGATAAGCAGCTGGGCGATCCCCAGGAGAAGAAACAGCGCGATCGCCGGCACCGCCACAAGAAAGGCAAGCAGGAGCGCGATCAGGGCCCAGCTGCATCCGGAAAGGAATCCGGCGAGCCGGATCAGCCCGAAGACCAGAAAGAGCAGAAGACCGTAGAGCATCCTGGCGGGGGCGCCAAACCAGAGCGCCAGCCCGTTGATCTGTGTGTGACGGCGAACGTGATGCCCGAGTTCGTGGCCGATGATCGCCTTGAGGTCGACATCGTCCATCTCCAGGATGCCGCGGTCGAGAGTGATCACTCCATCCCCGACTGCGAAGGCGTTCTGAACCGGCTGGTCGCTCATTCGCAGCAGGTAGGCATCCGGATGAATTCGGGCCCGGACGAACACGTCTTGCCAGAGGGGGTCGAGCCGGGAATGTTCTCCCGGGCTCAGATTCCGGCATCCGTGCCTCCTCATCCAGACATGCCGGTCCGCCCAGCCGGTCATTGTTAGCGGGGCAACTATGGTCCAGGAACCAACCACGGCACCGAGCGCGATTGCGAAGAAGGGATCCCCGGCCACCCCGGCCGCCGACGAATCGACGGGATCAGCTATCCAGTTCGTAGCTAGCCATGCGAGCGGGACGAAGACGAAGGTGACGGAAACCAGCCAGATTGCGAACAGAACCGGCACCCGCGCGAGTGCAGAAGCGGTCGCATCCTTGCCCTGATTGCTCCGATCACCCGGCGAGCTCACCGGGTGATCATAGAAGCGGACGAGCCGACTGAAACCGTCTGGTTCAGCCTGCTCTCACCTTGTGCTTGTGGAAGAAGGTGCGGGACTTGCCCTTGAGGCGCTTCTTGCCGAACTTCTTCGCCTTGACCTTCTGTCTGATCACGAGCATTCGCTTCTTCTTGCCGACCATGCGCTGAATCACCGGGCGGTACTTCGGCTTGATCAGGTAGGTGACCTTCTTCCACTTGCCGGATTTGATCTTTGACTTGACCGGCTTGGACATCGCCTTGCCCTTTTTCTTCTTCGTGACCGGAGCCGACTTGCTCTTGCATGCCGGTTTGAAGGCAGCCGGGCAGTAGAGGCGAATATGCAGGTGCTTGCCGTCGAAAATTGCGGTGTCGCGGTTCGGCTCTACCGAGCCCGGGGGGTTGATTGGGACTTCCGGGTCCTCGGTGATGGTTGCGCCGTCGAAGGTCACCTTGCCACCCAGCCAGAAACCGCCCTTGCCTCCGATCAGATCATCCAGAGTCCCGGCGCAGCTCGCGAGCGGTGCCATCGGCTCGGCGATCGCCGTGGAGTTCGGGAGGTTGTTCCAGAGGCTGGTCACCGCACCTTCGCCGCCAGCCGGGAATGCCTTGGCTGACCATGTTGCCGGCGGGCGGTCATTGCCGTTGCCGGGGTCAACCAGAGCGCTGCCGGAGGTCGAGAGGGACAGCGGGATCGGTGTGACGTCGCATTTCAGAACCTGACCGAGGCCCTCGGCGTTGACAGTGATCATCGCGTGGGCATCGAAATCAAGGAGCAGGGCCCCCGAGGTGGAATTGAAGTTGCCGCCGATCGTGCCGATCGCTCCGAACTCGATCGTCACATCGAGGTCGAGGGGGAGCGGGTCAGTGA
>JAGQUU010000106.1 GCA_020438345.1 Solirubrobacterales bacterium
AGGAAGCGACCCGCACTCTCATGGAGCAGCGGGAATCCTTCGAGATGGAGAACGCCGAAGGGTGGACCCGCGCCGCAATCCGACAGCATGGAGAGGACCGAAAGTACGCAATCGAAGTCCCCGGCATCGAACAGCCGGTCGGCTTCACCGCCCTCTACGGGCTCTTTCGCCAGACCGCACCAGAACTCGGCTGTCTGATCGGCGATGAAGTTCGCGGAAAAGGCGTCGGCCGATGGGCAGAGCGGCTGACCGTCACCAAAGCATTCCGGGAATTCGGTGCCCACCGTATCTACGGACGCATCCCCGCCTTCAACAGCGCTGCGAAGAAGGTTGTCACCGCCCAGGGCTGGACCTGCGAAGGCAACATGCCCGGCCATATCCGCCGGCCGGATGGAACCCTGCTTGACTGCGAGATCTGGGGTGCGACACCCGAGCAGTTCTTCGCTGCGGTCGAGCAGTGGTGAGCCGCTTCACCACTGAACTTGTCGAGGACGGCGGTCTGGCCGCCAGCGGAACCGATTTCTTTCGCTCTGTCCAATTCCTCGAAGCGGAAGGAGCAACCCACTCCCTGCTGATCTTCGAAAGCGAAAGCGAGAGCGAGCCGGTGGCCCTCGCTCCGCTACTGGTCCGGGAGATCCCTGGCTCGGACCGGTCCGACGGGATCTCTCCTTACGGGTATCCGGGGCTTGCTATCTCCCGCGGATCGCTGTCCCGACCCGATTTGCCTCTCGACCCGGTAACGATCGATTTCTCCGGCACCGGACTCGTGTCGATCTTCCTGCGCCATTCGATCAGTGGCGGGCCACCCGTCAACGGAGCCCCGTCACTGGCGGAAGCAACGCCGCGCAATGTCTGTCTGCTTTCCGATCCGACCCTGCCGCGGAAGAGCCGTGCGTCAGACCGGCAGCAGATCCGCAAGAACCTGAATCGAGGCTGCTCGATCGAGATCACTCCCGGTCCGAAGACCAGCCACGAGCAGCGGGCCGGCTTCTTTGCCGCGTATACCGAGACGATGACCCGGACCAGCGCTGCCGACCGTTACTTCTTCAGCCAGCAGTACTTTGACCTGATCCTCTCCGCCGAGAGCACCTGGCTTTTCCTGCTTCGCACCCCGGGAGAAGGGGTCGAAGCCGGGACTGACCGTCCGGTTGCGGCCGCTTCGATCGCGGCGCTCAGTGATGGTCTGCTCCACTACTACCTCTCCGGGACAGCCGACGCCCACCTGAAGGGAGCCCCGATGAAGAACGTGATCGAAGAAATGATCGGCTTCGCGGCCGAGCGGGACCTGGCGGTGAACTTCGGCGGAGGGATCACCCCGGGAGATGCCCTGGAGGAGTTCAAGCGCGGATTCGCCAACCGGGAAGTGCAGTGGTTCACGTCGGAGCTCATCTGCGATCCGGAAGCGGCAGCCGCCCTGACCGGGAAACTGTCCCCGGACAACGACCCCGGGTTCTTCCCTCCCTACCGCGCCTGAATCAGGTCGAAGGGCTGGCGAAGCTCGGCCCGTCAAGTGAAGGGAACCAGTTCATCGGTTCGGGCGAGTTGCCTTGGTGTTCAACCCCGAAGGCCCGGATTGCGTCGAGGGTCTTCCGGCCCTTCCAGTCCGGGCAGGCGATCAGGTTGCGCCAGGAAGTGGCGGCGGCGGCGTAGGGCATCTCCGGGTTGGGAAAGAGAAGGGCGGCCGAGTATGCGGTGTCGTAGAGACCTTTCAATTCAAGCTGGGCAGATTCCGGAAGTGAAGGGTCGTACTGGATGGCAATCCGGCCATGTTCAAGGGCGTGGACCACATTGACCTGGGCTGCCGGGTCCGCCCAGGCTCCATCTGCCTGCTGAAGTGGCGGGCTTATGTGATCCCCCGAGGTCGGTGGCGTAGTCCCGTAATCAGGAACCGGCTCCTCCGTTGTGAGGTGATCGTTGCCTTCGTCAGGCAGGTTCTCGCGAACCACACACCGGGCTACCCTTGCGGCGCTCTCAAGGTCGGTCATCTGAGGGCCGGGGTAGGTCGTGCCAACGCGGTTGTCGGGGGCCAGACCATTGCTCGATCCGGAAGAACTGGAGATATGGGCCGAGCCGGGGGGCTCCTCACCGGAACGAAGAGCGAGGACCACACCCCCGGCTATGAAGCACAGGAACACCAGGCCGATCGCATAGCCCGCCAGGGTGGGCTTCCCGGTTTCGTCTTCCTGTCGGCTCATCGAAGCTCGCAGGGAACCCGGATCACTGCGTGATCGACTGGCCGTGGGCAGCCCGCCAGGGCTGAGCAGCGCGCAGCGCGCCGAGCACGGCACGGGTGGCCGGCGCCTTGTTCAGGGCAAAGAACTGGATTCCAGGCACTCCGGCGGCAAGCAGTTCGGCGCTCTGCTGGGCGGCGTAGGCCACCCCCAGGTTGAACTCCGCCTCGGGGTCACCTCCAGCGGCGAGCATCGCTGATTCCAGATCGGCCGGGATGGTCGCGTCGCAGCGCTCGCAGATCCGCTTGGTGTGTTCGTAGCCGGTGACCGGAATTATGCCGGCCAGGATCGGTACTTCGATGCCCTTGGCCCGGGCCGCATCCACAAAGTCGAAGTAGGCGCGGTTGTCAAAGAAGAGCTGGGTGATCAGGAACTCGGCGCCGGCATCTACCTTCGTCTTCAGGTAGTTCAGGTCACTGTCGAGGTCCGCGGCTTCTGGATGAACTTCAGGAAAACAGGCGCCGCCGACCGAGAAGTCGTACTTGCCGGTTATGTGGGCGGGCAGCTCGGCGGCGCTGCCGAACCCACCCTCGGTCCGGATGAAACCCTCCTGCCCCTGGGGTGGATCACCTCGGAGAGCCAGGATGTTGTCAATGCCGGCATTTCGCAGCCGGTCCAGGGTGCTGTCAAGCCCCTCGGCTGTTTCACCGACACAGCTCAGATGCGCCATCACTTCGAGGCCGACATCGTCCTTGAGTGCCGTGGTGATGTCCACCATCCCGTCCCGGTTCGAACCACCGGCCCCGTAGGTGACGGAAACGAAGTCCAGCTCCAGCCCGGCCAGCTGACGGGCCGTGTCGAAGAGCTGCACACGGCCTTTATCTGTCTTCGGGGGAAAAAACTCCACCGAGAAGACAGGCCGTTTCGCCGCGATGATCTCGCCAATGCGCATCCGGGAAGCCTAGCGGGAGAAGCGAATCAATCCGGTGCGAGGCCCTGACCGGTCGCCGCGAGCCAGACTGTGCGACGCAGGATTTCCAGGTCCAGAGCGAGAGAGCGATTGTCCACGTACTCGACATCCAGCTCGATCCGTTCATCCCAGGGAATTCCCGCACGGCCCTGGACCTGAGCCCAGCCGGTAATGCCGGGCCGGACTTCATGGCGGCGGTGTTGATGCGGCGTATAGTCCGCGACCTGCGCCGGAATCGTCGGTCTGGGGCCGACCAAGGCCATCTCGCCCTGCCAGACATTGACCAGGTTGGGCAGCTCATCAAGGGAAGTGCGGCGCAGCCAGCGGCCCACCCTGGTCACCCGGGGGTCATCGCGCCCGACCACTGTGCCGATCCCGACCGGGTCGGATCCGGGGACCATGGTCCGGAGCTTCAGCATTTCGAACTCGTTCCCGTGCTGGCCAACCCGCTTCTGGCGATAGATCGCACTGCCGCCTCCTTCGAGGCGGATCAGGATCGCGGCGACGATCAGGACTGGCGCCGTGAGCGCCATCACGATTCCGGTCAGGATCATCTCCAGGGCGCGGTTCACCGGGTGCCCTCGGCCTTCTCCCAGGTGGCGGGCGGCCCCTGACGCCAGCGGTCCCACAAACCGAGCGCGATCGAAAGCGTGACTTCAACGTAGTAACGGCTGATCCTGAACGGCAGAACCGGAATCCAGCGGCCAAGCAGCGCGAATACCAGCAGGGCGGCCTGACAAGCCAAGGCGAGCTCGTAGACCCATCCCTGGCCGAACAGGGCGATGTTGGTCACCAGGGCGATCAGGTGCAAGGCCGGACTGACGTAGCGGAGCAGCCGGTGGGAAAGCAACTCGAAAAAATAGAGCGCCGGGTAGCCCCGGGGGTCGAGCATTCCTTCGCCGATGACTATGTCCCAGAGACCGACCATCATGCGTCGCTTGCGGGCCAGCTCGCCGTCCAGGCTGGGAACGAGTTTTTCGGTAGCCTTGGCTTTCGGCCGGTAGAGCGAAACGAGATCCATCTTTGCCAGGGCGAAGGGAAAGGAAAGGTCATGGCTGCCTGACGGCTTGAGTGGAATGTAGGCGGAAGCCCTGACCGCGTAGATCGCACCGTTGCCTGCGGTTACGCCGGCCAGCTCCGATTCCAATTCGCGGACTTTCATCTCGTACCGCCAGTAGACCCCCTCGAGATTGCCGCCGTCCGGGCCGGTGAATCTCACCTGGCCGCAGACGTAGCCGACCCGCTCATCCCGGAATGGCCCGATCAGCTCAGCAAGAGCGCCCGGTTCCCAGATCGAGTTGGCATCCGAAAAGGCGATCAGGCTGCCGGTTGCGACCTCCGCCGCGGCGTTCTGGCCGGCAACCTTGCCGCCGCG
>JAGQUU010000107.1 GCA_020438345.1 Solirubrobacterales bacterium
AGCCAGGTTCGATCATCCGCCAGTGACTCGGCGATCTGCCGGGCCATGACCGGACCGATCCCTTCGGTCTGTTCGATCCGTTCCGGGTCGGCTTCACGGAGCAAGTCAATCGAACCGAACTCGTCAGAAAGGACCTCCGCCGTCGCCGGACCGACGCCGATCAGACCCAATGCGAAAAGCACCCGGGGGAAGGGAACCTCGCGGGACTTCTCGATTTCCGCGATCAGGTTTCCGGAGGAAGTCCTGCCCATCCGGTCGAGAGCTTCGAGTTGTTCCTGCTTCAGTTCGTAGATGTCAGCCACATCCGCGATCATCCCCTCCTCCAAAAACCGCGCCACCTGCTTCTCCCCCAGGCCCTCGATATCCATCGCGCCACGGGAGACGAAATGCTTGATGTGCTGGAAGATCTGACCGGGGCAGCCGGCCCGGTTCGGGCAGATCGAGAAGACCGAATTCTCGGGCTTCACGACCTCGGTCCCACAGGCCGGGCACACTTTAGGCGGGGTCGGCTTTTTCGCTCCCGCGGGTCGTTTCTGGGGTAGGGCCGAGACGACCTGGGGAATCACGTCGCCGGCCCGGAGTACCACCACCTCGTCGCCTTCCCGTACATCCTTGCGTTCGAGGTCCTCCTCGTTGTGCAGGGTCGCGGTCGAGACCGTAACCCCGCCGACCCGGACCGGCTCCAGCAGTGCCCAGGGAACCAGATGCCCGGTTCGTCCCACGTTCCAGTCGATTTCCAGCAATTTTGTGGTTGCGGTAGTCGGCGGGAACTTCCAGGCGATGGCCCAGCGGGGCTCGCGGCCGGCCACCCCGAGCTCATTCCACAGGCCGATCGCGTCGACTTTCACGACCACCCCGTCAATCTCGAAGTCGAGGTCCTCGCGTCGGTCCAGCCACCATTCACAGCGTTCCAGTACCTCATCGATTGTTTCGTGGACCGCGATGTCAGGGTTCACGTGAAAGCCGTGGTCCCGGAGCCATTCGATCTCTTCCGAATGACTGTCGAAACTGATTCCTTCAACCGTGCCGATCCCGTATGCCCAGACCGCGAGTGGGCGTTCCGCGGCAGCTTTCGGATCGTTTTGCCGGATCGAACCGGCGGCGGAGTTCCGCGGATTTGCGAATGCCGGCAGGCCCGCATCAACACGCTTCTGGTTCAACTCTGCGAAATCCGGAATCGGCAGGTAGACCTCGCCCCTGACCTCGATCAGCCGGGGGGCACCCTTGATCCCGGTCGGCACGGTCCGGATGGTTTCGACGTTGAGGGTGACGTCTTCACCAACCCGGCCGTTCCCTCGGGTGGCCGCCTGAGTGAGCTTGCCGTCTTCATAGGTCAGCGAGATCGCGAGACCGTCGATCTTCGGCTCGGTCACGTAGGTGAGCCGACCGGGGTCAACGTCACGGCGGGCGAGGTGGTTGCTGATCCGGGTCTCCCACCCGGCCAGTTCCCCGGCAGTCCGGGCGTTGCCAAGCGAGAGCATCGGGATCCGGTGTTCGACTGGCGCGAAACTGGTCGAGGGAGCAGAGCCGACGCGCTGGGTTGGTGAATCACCGGTAGCCAGCTCGGGGTGTCTGGCCTCAAGCTCCTGGAGCTCGGCGAAAAGCGCGTCGTACTCTTCGTCGGATATTTCCGGGTTATCCTGCTCGTGGTAGAGGTAGATGTGCCGGTTCAGCTCTTCCTGGAGCTCGGCGATCCGCTGCGCCTCCGCGCTTTCGGAAGTACCGTCACTCAAGAGGAAGCGGCCTCCAGCAGACGTTCGAAGTCACGACTTCTCAGACCCTCGATCTTGTCGTGATGGGTCCAGTCGAGACTCAGCGGAGTCACCGTGAGCCGGTTGCGGGCGATCGCCCCGATGTCGGTATCCGGTTGATCGTCCATTCCCGGTTCGTAGCCATAGATCCGGTAGTGGGTGCGACCGTCGTCCACCTCCTTTTCGACCTTCTTCAACTCATCGCGGTAGAGGCGCTTGCCAAGCCGGGTCACGTCCACCCCCTCGACCTCGCCACCGGGAACATTGACGTTGAGGAGAGTGTCGGCCGGTAATGGATTGTCAATCAGCTGGCGAACTATCCCCGCCGTGAATCTCGCCGCAACCGCAAAGTCGTAGTTCTTCTGCGGCAGGTATCCGAGTTCCCGCTGCTCCGACTGTTGGGAAACGGCAATGCCGGGCAAACCGAGCAGGATTCCTTCCAGAGCGGCAGCGACAGTGCCGGAATATGTGACGTCGTCACCCAGGTTCAGTCCGTGGTTGATTCCGGAAACGATCAGGTCGGGCTGCTCGCCGAGCAGCCCGACCTGGGCGAACCGCACGCAGTCGACCGGGGTACCGTCGGTGGCGTGGCCCAGATCGCCGTCCTCGAAGCGGATCTCCTCGACCGAAAGTGGAGCCCGAGTGGTGATCGACCGGGCGGAGGCACTGCGGTTCGAGTCAGGTGCGATGACGTCCAGGGTCACCCCCTCGATCAGCCGAAGTTCCCGGCGCAGGGCGTGAAGCCCCTGGGCACCGATGCCGTCGTCATTGGTCAGGAGGATCCTCACGCTGTTCAGGATATGTAACGGAGCCCGCTCGCAGGAGATTCCGGGGGCGGGTGGTCAGCCGGCGACCGCTTTCGGCGGCGGGTCCGGATAGTCGACCCGCAGGAAATAAAGGCCCTGCGGAGGAGCTGTGATCCCGGCCTCGATCCGGTCGGCCCCCTCCAGAAGTTTCCGGAAGCTCTCGATGTCGCGGCTGCCATCGCCCACCTCGATCATCGTCCCGACCAGGATCCGGACCATGTTCCGCATGAAAGAATCACCGGTTATCCGGAACTCGAGGGTGTCACCGCCAAACAGTCCTCCCTCGAAGGTCCATCTGGCCGAGTGGATGATCCTTTCGAATCGCGTGTGGTAGGTGTCGGCCGGAGTGAACGCCGTGAAGTCATGCCGCCCGCAGACCGCTTCGGCACATTCGTCGAGCAGGCTGGTGTCTATCGGCCGGGTCAGCCACCAGGCGCGGGCCGCAGCGAACGGACTGTCCGGATAGCGGTTGAGAATCCGGTAGCAGTAAGTTCTGGAAACGGCGTCCCGCCGGGCATCGAAACCGGATACCGCGGTAACAGCACGAACCGCGATCTCCCTCGGCGTAAGTCCATTCAGGCTGCGAACGATAGATGAAGGCATCTCGCCATCAAAGCTGAAACTGGCGACCTGGCCCAACGCGTGAACCCCGGCGTCGGTCCGTCCCGCCACGATCAGTTCAATTGGCTCGTCGGCCCGCAAGGCAATCTTCAGGGCCTGTTCGAGACGGGCCTGGACGGTATCGACCCCTCCTTCCTGCCTGGCCCAGCCTCGGAAGGCGGAACCGTCATATTCGATGTCAAGCCGCCAGGTCAGGGACAATTGAATCTCGCTTCGAGGTTCGGATCACAGGTCGGCTGACATGGTTTCACCAAATTGACGGAAAGCGCTTGCCCACTGGGATAGGCTTGCGGAACCGCCGGGTTGTACCGGCCACACAACGAGAGGGGAGTCGAGTTGAGCCAGGACCAGGAAGGTACGGATGTCGCCGGGGCCGGACAGGATGAGTCCGAGGGGTGGAAGCAGGTCAGATACCGACACACGCCGGAGTTCGGCGATCTCCTGCGGCAAGCTGGCTGTTCGCTGATGATCTCGACCTACCAGGCAGGGGAGCTGGTCGCGGTCGGGCAAAGTGAAGGCGCGTTCAGCTGCTCGTTTCACAGTGTGGACCGGGTAATGGGGGTTGCTGTCGGTCACGACCGGATAGCCGTCGGTGCCAGGAACCAGATCTGGTTCCTGCAGGAAAACCGCGAGGTCGCTCCGACCATCGAACCGGCCGGGAAGCATGATTGTGCATACCTGGCCCGGACCGGATTCACCACCGGTGAGATCCGCTGCCATGAACTGGCCTGGGGCGAAGACGATCGAGGGGTTCCTGAACTCTGGGTTGTCAACACGCTGTTTTCCTGTCTTGCGACGGTGCACCCGCAGTTCAACTTCGTGCCTCGCTGGCGCCCTCCCTTCATCAGTTCTCTGGCCGCTGAAGACCGCTGCCACCTGAACGGTCTGGCAATGCAGCGCGGCCGGCCATCCATGGTCACCGCAATGGCGGCGACAGACACCGAGGGCGGCTGGCGTGAGGACAAAAACAACACCGGCCGAATTCTCGACGTCGCATCGGGCGAGGTGGTCACCGAAGGGCTGGCGATGCCTCATTCGCCAAGGTTCCATCACGGGCGGCTGATGGTCCTGAACTCCGGATACGGCACTCTGGAAGTCGTGGACGAACAAACCGGCAAGCGGGAAACTGTCGCCTCGTTGCCCGGCTACACGAGGGGTCTGGCCTTCCGGGGGAATCTGGCATTCGTCGGACTTTCCCGGATTCGCGAAACCGCGGTTTTCGGCGGGGTACCGATCGCCGAACACCATGAGGATCTTCTCTGTGGAATCGGTGTGATCGACATCACGACCGGCAACACCGTTGCGACCATGGTCTTCGAATCCGGGGTTGAGGAGATTTTCGATGTCCAGCTGGTGCCCGGTGTCGGTTGCCCGGCGATTTCAGGCCCGAACCCGGACCGGGATCAGTCCGGTGAAGTCTGGGTGGTCCCGCCGGAAGCGCCACCGGCCGGAAAGTCGAACTAGGAACCAAATCCCTTGGGCTTGCCCGGGGATATCCCTTGGCCTTGCGCCGAGGGATGTTTAACCAAGTCGGGCCCGCTGTGGCGGGCCCGACTGGTCGTTTAGTCTGGCGGAACCTATTTCCGCTTGAAGGTGTAGTTCCGCTTCTGCGTGTTCGGGTCACCGCCGGTCGGGGTGAACGTGAAGCGCATCAGTGCCTTGAAGGAGCGGGCCTTGGCTTTCTTGCCGGCCTTCTTCAGCTTCTTGAGCTTCTTCAGACCAGCCTTGGTCGGCTTCAGCAGAACCTTCACGTTGCCGGCCTTCTTCACCTTCACCTTGGTGGGCTTGACCAGGGTCGGCTTCTTCTTTTTGGGCTGCTGCTTGGCGGCGAGAGTTCCCGGTCCGGGTAGTTTGATCGTAACCGTCACTGTGCCCTTCTTCAGGTTCACCTTGCCCTTCTTTGGCAGCTTGAACCTGTTGTCGGGCTTGTTCCCGCCGGGCGTCACCGGGGTGACCGGGGTGACCGGGGTGACCGGGGTGAGGCCATCGGCATTGCCTGTCCAGAGCTCCGTGCCATGGGTGCCGTCACTGGCGCTGAAGAAGAGCTTGCCACCGGAAGCCGTGAAGTTGGCGGGATACGAACCTTCCGCGCCGGCTGCCAGTTCCTGGACCAGAACGGTACCGGCGGCGGTTCCATCCGACTTCCAGACCTCCGTACCCGCCGCGTCACTGCCGGCAGCGGCAAAGTAGAGCGTGCCGGCGATGTTTGTCGGCCCGGATGAGCCGGAATAGGACCCGTACATGGAACCGTACGGACCGGGCATGATGTCCTTCACCATCGAGGTGCCGGCTGCGGTTCCGTCACTGGCCCAGAGTTCGCGTCCGTTAGTGCCATCGGTGGCGCCAAAGAAGATCTTGCTGCCCA
Organism: Solirubrobacterales bacterium; assembly: GCA_020438345.1. Lineage (GTDB taxonomy): Bacteria > Actinomycetota > Thermoleophilia > Solirubrobacterales > 70-9 > 67-14. Next base: position 5,544 of record JAGQUU010000107.1, read on the forward strand.
GCACGGAGATTTCGGTCCCGCTATAGCTGGATATTGAGCCGGATCCACCGGTACGTATGTCCTTGACCATCACCGTGCCGGCGTTGGTGCCGTCCGACTTCCAGAGTTCCCGGCCGCTGCTGCCATCATCTGCGGCGAAGTAGACCGTTCCGGCCATTTCCTTGAGGTCGCGAGGAGAGGAACTGAAGGGGCCGTAATAGTTGGCTCCGGGTCTTATGTCCTTGACCATCACCGTACCGGCCGCTGTGCCGTCCGACTTCCAGAGTTCCTGGCCGTTGGTGCCGTCATTCGCCGAGAAGTACAGGTTGGTTCCAACGGCGATTATTTCGGACGGACTAGAGCTGGAAGACCCCGGACGGATGTCCTTGACCATCACCGTTCCGGCCGTAGTGCCGTCGGTCTTCCAGAGTTCCGTGCCGCTGGTGCCATCATCGGCGGCGAAGTAGACCGTTCCACCTATCGCGGTGAATCCGTACGGGTACGAACTGTTGTAGTAGCCGCCTCCGGGTTTGATGTCCTTGATCAGGATCGTTCCTGCGGCCGTACCGTCGGACTTCCAAAGCTCGCGGCCAGTTCCCGCACCCTTGGCCGAGAAGTAGAGCGTGCCTCCGATATCGGTGAGCCCCGACGCATTGGAAGCGCCGCTTGCCGAAAGCACGCTGTCAATCCCAACGGTTCCGGCAGCCGTGCCGTCGGACTTCCAGAAGTCGCCTGCATCTCCATTCGCAGTGAAATAAAGCGAATCCTTGAAATTCGTGAGGTTATTCGGGTTTGAACCTACCGTCCGGGTGTTGATGTCCTTCAGGAGGCTGGTCCCGCCTGCAGTTCCGTCCGAGGTCCAGGGTTCGGTCCCGATCGTACCGCCGCTTGCGGCAATGATGAGCTTGCTTCCGACGACTCCAATCGGGTCACCGGAGTAGTAGCTGTAAAGCGATCCCGTTGAACCGGGACTGATGTCTTTGACAATCGCGGTGCCGGCATTGGTGCCGTCGGTCCTCCAGAGTTCGCGGCCGCTGGTGCCGTCATTCGCGCTGAAGTACAGGAAGCCACCCAGGTTCTCAAAAGACCTGGGTGAGGATTCGTAACTACCTGGACGGATGTCCTTGACAATCGTCGTGCCGGCATTGGTCCCGTCTGACGACCAGAGTTCCCGGCCGTTGGTGCCGTTGTTCGCCGCGAAGTAGAGCTTGCCGCCCATAACCTCGAACTCCGTCGAGCTGTAGGTGTAAAACGCGCCGGAGCTGCCTCCTCTGATGTTCTTGACCAGTGTCGTTCCGGCATTGGTGCCGTCCGACTTCCAGAGTTCCCGGCCATTGGCGCCGTCATCTGCGCTGAAATAGACGTTGGAGCCAAGTTCTTTGAAGGACCGGGGATTTGAACCGTAGCACGGGACATCGATGTCCTTGACCAGTGTCGTTCCGGCATTGGTGCCGTC
>JAGQUU010000108.1 GCA_020438345.1 Solirubrobacterales bacterium
GAGGTGCACCCCGACGACAAGCCCGGCAGCGCCGGCCTGATCAGCCAGCGTGGCAAGAAATCCCGGATCCCAGGCGGCGACGTCAGCCCGGGCCGAGATCGCCATTTCGATTTCTCCTGGCGCGAGAGCTCCCAGCACGAGCAGGGGAGTATCGGGGGCAACGCTTCGAGCCAGCGCGGCTTCACTGGCGGCGGCAAACGCGATCCGGTCTGCTCCGGCATCCGCGACTGCGCCCACGCAGTGAAGGGCCCCGTGACCGTAGGCATCAGCCTTCAGGACCGGGCAGAGCTCGACTCCATCGGCCAGCCTTGCCTTCAGCTCACGGCAGTTGTGCCGCAGCGCTTCGAGATCTATCCGGGCCTCTGCCCGCTCGTACATCAGGCCCCGGTGAGGGCGGCAAGTACATCAACCCGGGTGACCACACCGACCAGTCGGCCCTCGTCATCGACTACCGGCAGGCGATTGTGCTTCTTCTCCGAGATCAGGCGCCCGGCATGCTCAGCCGGTTCATCCGGCCCGACCGTAACCAGGTCCGTGCTCATCATGTCTGAAGCGGTGGCGGCGAAAGCCTTCCTTGCCCGCTCCTCCCAATGCTTGGTCGATTCCAGAAAAACGATCCCGCCCATGATGTTTACGTAGTGTGGAAGGTGAAAGTCCTCTTCCTCATCCGAGATGACCAGATCCGACTCGGTGACGATGCCGACCACCTTGCGGACATCATCAACCACAGGCACACCGGGCAGATCATGGGTCCGCAACAGGTCGATCACCGAACGGACATCATCATCCGGTGAAACGGTGGCGGGCTCGCGGTCCATGATTTCGGCGACAGTCGGCATTGCCGGCAGCTTATTTCATCCTCCGGCCGGAGGAATCATCGCCTGCGGTAGCGCCTGGATCACGTCAGTTGCGATCACTCCGTCACGGTTGCCAACATTCACCGCCGCGATCCCGCCAGCAACCGCATGTGCGAAAACCGCAGCCGAAGCGGCATCAAAGGCATCAAGCCCGCGGCCGAGAAAGGCCCCCACCACGCCCGCCAGAACATCCCCGGTTCCAGCCGTAGCCAATGCCGGTGCGGGGAGCGTGTTTACTGCGACCCGTTCACCGTCAGTGACGATGCTGTCGTCGCCTTTGAGGATCACCACGGCCTGTGCCTCGGTGGCGAGTTGCCGGGCGGTCGCCAGTCGGTGAGCTGCGACAGCCGACGAGTCACATCCGAGCAAACGGCCGGCTTCACCGTCATGGGGTGTGAGAACTGTGGCTCCGCGCCTGGAGGAAATCGGCCCGAGTCCGGTTCCGGTCGCTGACAGGGCATCAGCATCGATCACGAGCGAGGCCTGGATTCCGGCCGCCAGGCCGGCGACAAGTTCGCGGACGCCATCCAGGCGGCCGATACCTGAACCGAGCACTACCGACGCCGCGCCCTCCAGGTGTCCGATGATTTCCGGCACCAGCCCGGGACCGAGCGAATCACCGGTTCCAAACGACCTGGTCATCACTTCGGTCAGTTTGATTTCGAAGATCTCCTCCAGTGCCCCGGGTACAGCGGCAGTCGCGTAGCCTGCGCCCGCCCTGACCGCCGCTTCGGCTGCGAGACAGACCGCCCCGGTCAGTCCGCGGGATCCGCCAACAATCGAGACCCGGCCAGAAGTGAATTTGTTCGAATCTCCCTCTCTCCTCGGCAGCAGATCAAGCACCGTCGATTTGATCGCTCCCCCTGCCCGCGGGGACGGCGCACCTTGGGGAATCCCGATCGGCACTACCTCAACCGGGCCGCAAAGCTGCTTGCCGGGTGAGATCAGGTGACCAAGCTTGCGCTGGTGGAAGGTCACGGTTCGATCGGCATCGACCACGAGGCCGGCGGCTTCACCGGTGGAAGCGTTGACCCCGGAGGGAACATCGCAGGCAAGCACGGAGAGACCAGAGGCGTTGATCGATTCGATCGCACCTGAAATCGGTCCCCGGGGTTCCCCCTCGAAACCGGTACCGAGCATCGCGTCGATCACGACGCCGCAAAGTGAATCCGGGCCAAAGGAATCTCCGGCCACCTCGACCAGCCCCTCCGGGAGCCGATCGAGGTTTGCCTGGGAATCCGGGCTTAGACCCTCACGACCGGAAAAGGTGATCACGCCCACATCGAATCCCGAATCCGCAAGGTGACGGGCAGCAACCAGGCCATCACCGCCGTTGTTGCCCCTGCCACAGACCACGGTCACCGGTCCGGTCCCCGCCATTTCTGCGGCCACTCTCGCGAGCCCCCGGCCTGCGGCTTCCATCAGTTCGAGTGACGGAATGTTCGCTTCTTCGATCGCCCAGCGATCGGCTTCGCCCATCCCTTCGGCGTCGTAGACCGCGTCGAGCCACGATTCCATCAGCAGTCTCCGGCACCGGCGCGGGAGGCGACAGCCAC
>JAGQUU010000109.1 GCA_020438345.1 Solirubrobacterales bacterium
GACTACGTGACCAAACCCTTCTCGTTGCGGGAGCTGCTCGGCCGGGTACAGGCGCTGCTGCGCCGCCGTGAGCTCGATCGTGCGCCGGTTCCGGAACAGACCAGGATCGTTTCCGGGCCGGTCACCATTGATCTGGCGCGCCATGTGGTCACGATCCACGGCAACACGGTCAGCCTGACCCGCTCGGAGTTCCAGCTTCTGCGTCTGCTGGCCGCGCGCCCCGGGGAAGTGTTCCGCCGGTCCCAGATCATGGAGGAGCTCTGGCAGACCGAGTTCGACGGCGATGAACGTGCCTGCGACGTCCATATCTCCAATCTTCGTCAGAAAGTGGAAACTGACCCCCAGCGCCCCGAGCTCGTCCTCACGGTCCGGGGCATCGGTTACAAGTTCGCCGACAGCTAAGGGCTGGTGGCCGACAGCAGGGAGCCGACAGCCGGGAGCCGACAGCAGGGAGCCGACAGCAGGGAGCCGACAGCAGGCTCCGGCTCCGGCCTCGGGCGACTCCGTCCGTGGATAGGCTCCCCACATGACCGTGGTGACGGATCTCGACCTGCCAGAGCTCGATCCGGCGGACCCTGACCTGAGGGGAGACCGGTGGCACGTGACAGCGAACGGCCTGCTCGACGCCGGATGCTGGCTGGCCCAGGGTCCGCTCTCCCTGATCGTTATTGACAGGGAGGCAGGTGAGTTCTTCCTGAGGTCACGTTCGGCCGAGTTCCCGGGCAAGCTGATTGGCGAGCTTTTCGGGATTACGGACGGGCCGCTACACGAGCAGATCGTTGCCAACATCATCAACCGCGGTGGTGATGATCACCGGCGGCTCAGGAGTCTTGTGAACCCCGCCCTGACTCCGCGAGCTGCGAATTCCTGGCGTCCGGTTATGCGCCAGATACTCGAGGAACTCTGGTCCGAGCTGGAAAGCGACCAGTTCGATTTCGTTTCCCGGTTCAGCCGGCCCTACCCGTCACGGACGATTGCCCGGGTAATGGGGGCACCCAGGGTCGACGCGCAGCGGCTTCACGAGTGGTCGGAATGGATTCAGCGACAGTTCGACCCGATCGCCCTGAGTGACGCAGATGTCGTGGCGGAAATCCAGCACAAAGTCGGCGAGTTCTACGACTGGGTTGACCCCCTGATCGAAGAGCGGCGCAGCCAGCCAGCCGACGATTTGATCACCACCCTTATCCGGACCGAGGAGGAAGGCGAGCGGCTCTCCGATCAGGAACTCAGGAACCTGGTCCTGAACATCCTGGTTGGAGGGGTCGATACGACACAAAGCCAGCTTTCGCACGCGATCAGGCTCCTGGCCGGGGCGCCGGAACAATGGCAGGCTCTCCGCGAGAATCCAGATGAGATGGTGCCGCTGGCGGTAAGTGAAGTGCTCCGGTTCGAGCCGGTCACCGCCTTCACGGCGCGGCAGCTGACCGCAGAAGTCAGCTTTCGCGACGTAACTTTTCCGGCCGGCACCCTGCTCCTGGTCTGCTCTTTCACTGGCAACAGGGATCCGGAAGCCTTTACGGACCCGCAGACCTTTGAAATCAGGACCGAGCGGGGAAAGACCAGGCCTCTCACTTTCGGGGCTGGAATTCACTACTGCGTCGGCGCGAACCTGGCCCGGGCAGAGCTTGAGGAAGGTCTGCGTTTTTTCGCCGGGCAGATCGATTCGATTGAACTAAACGGCCTGACCGAGCTGCAGGCCGTCAGCGGGATCTATGGCATTGACCGCATGGATCTGAGGATCACCCGCGCCGTCGAATAGAGCGAACGCCGCGGATCTGGGCAAAGGTCGTCTTCTCGAAAGTATTTCGCCATGCGCCGAGCGACCAGAGCATGAGCCGTCCTGGCCGGGATATGCACGGCTATTTGAGGAAGATCCCGGCCAGGATGGGCGGGCGCGGAGCCGGAACCGAGGTGGCCGGGATATCCACGGCGATTTGAGGAGAATCCCGGCCAGGACGGGCGGGCGCGGAGCCGGAACCGAGCTGGCCGGGATATACACGGCGATTTGAGGAGAATCCCGGCCCGGCCGGGCCCGGCCGGTTTCGCGCGTTGACGCTGCAGGGGACGGTTTGGTTGACAGCGCAACCAGATGCGCTAACCTGTCAGCAGGACTAACTACAGAAACTGGACTTACTAATGGATCTTCTGCTCGTTCCACTCGATGACGCAATAGTTTTCCCCTCGGTCACTGCGACGCTTCAGATCGATGTCGGTGAAGAGGAGCAGGTTTTCCTGCTGTCCCGCCGCGAAGGTGAATTCGCACGCGTGGGCGTGATCGCCGATGTGGTTGAGCGAGGAAGCTCACCACGTGGCGAAACCGTCGCAACCGTGGTCGGCCTCCGCCGCGGCCTCGCCGGAATCGCTCACCCCGACGAACTCGATCCGGAAGCCCTCCGGATCGAAGTTCAGGAAATCCATGATGGGCATCCCGAAGACGAACACACCAAAGAGCTGGTCCGCGAGTACCGGGCGATCGTCGAAGAGATCCTCGAGCTGCGAAACGCCGATAGCCGCATCGTCAGCTTCCTTCGCAACGTGAGTGAACCGGGCGAGCTGGCGGACACATCCGGACTGAGTCCGGACCTCAGCTTCGACCAGAAGTTCGAGCTGCTCGACACCCTCAACGTAACCGCACGCCTTGAAAAGGCGGTCGAGTTCCAGCGGGAACGGCTAACCGAGCTTCAGGTCCGCAGCAAGATCCGCGATGACGTGGAATCCGGCGCCCAGCAGCAGCAGCGCGAGTATTTCCTGCGCGAGCAGATGAAGTCGATCCGCAAGGAACTCGGCGATGACGACGCCAGTCTGATCGAGGAATACGAACAGAAGATCGCCGATGCGGAAATGCCGGCGGCGGTGGAAGAACAAGCCGTCAAGGAACTGCGCCGGCTGGAGCGCCAGGGCGAGCAATCGGGCGAAAGTTCGATGATCCGCTCCTACCTTGACTGGCTCATCGCGGTGCCGTGGAGCAAACGCTCTGAAGAAAGGCTTGATCCCGCCCACACTCGTGAGGTGCTTGACACGGATCACGCGGGGCTGGATGACGTCAAACGGCGGATCACCGAGTTCGTCGCGGTTCGCAAACTCCGGCAGGAACGGGAGGCTGAGGCCGATAGCCGCGCCGACGGTGCGATCCTGACTTTGGTCGGGCCCCCCGGCACCGGCAAGACCTCCATCGGTGAGTCGGTCGCCCGGGCCCTTGGCCGGGAGTTCGTGCGAATTTCGCTCGGCGGCGTCCATGACGAGGCCGAAATACGTGGCCACCGGCGCACCTACATCGGAGCGATGCCGGGCCGGATCGTGCGGGCCCTGCGGGACGCGGAAACGATGAACCCGGTGATTCTGCTGGACGAGGTCGACAAAGTCGGCTCGGACTGGCGTGGAGACCCGTCGGCGGCGTTGCTCGAGGTGCTCGACCCGGCCCAGAACCACAATTTCCGGGACCACTATCTTGACGTCGAAGTCGATCTGTCCCAGGTCGTCTTCCTTGCCACCGCGAACATGCTCGACACGATCCCGGCCCCGCTCCTGGACCGCATGGAGATCATCGCCTTCGACGGCTACACGGTCGAGGAGAAGCGGGCAATTGCCGCCGACTACCTTCTGCCGAGGCAGATCAAGCGAAACGGCCTCACCGAAGATGAAGTCGATGTCGATGATGCTGTTCTCGCTGATCTGATTGCCGAGTACACCCGTGAAGCCGGTGTGCGCCAGCTGGAACGGGAAATCGGCAAGCTGATGCGTCAGGCAGCGACCCGGATCGCGTCGGATGATTCCGTGACCCCTGTCAAGGTCGATGAGCCATTCCTGCGGGAAGCTCTCGGCAAGCAGAAGTTCTGGCAGGAATCGGTTGAACGGACCGCGATACCCGGTGTTTCGACCGGCCTGGCCGTGACCGGAACCGGTGGTGATGTTCTGTTCATCGAAGCAACCGCGATGGATGGTGAGAAAGGCATGGTCCTGACCGGCCAGCTCGGCGACGTCATGAAGGAGTCAGCCCGGATCGCCCTCTCCTACGTGCGCTCGCATCGGGAGTCCCTCGGAATTGACGCAGGCGCGTTCGAAAGGGAGTTCCACCTTCATGTGCCGGCCGGGGCGATCCCCAAGGACGGTCCGAGCGCCGGCACCGCGATGACCACCGCGCTTGTATCGCTGCTTACCGGCCGGCCGGTAAAACACACGGTCGGGATGACTGGCGAGGTCACTCTCCAGGGTCGCGTCCTGCCGATCGGCGGACTCAAGCAGAAGGTGCTTGCGGCCCATGCGGCGGGCCTGACCGAGGTATTGCTGCCGTTCCGTAACAAGGCCGACCTTGATGACGTGCCGGAAGAGGTCCGCGAAGTGATGACCTTCCATCCGGTATCGAGCATCGAGGAAGTGATCGACCTGGCCCTTGAGCCGGCCGGGAGCATCGCGGATGTCGCATCGATGTAACAGCTGCCAGCCGGTACCGGTCGAGTTCCGGGAAACGGCGGTGGTGCTTGAGCGCCGCTGGACCATGGCTACCATTTACGCCTGTTCCAGCGGCGCCACCCGCTTCAACGAGTTCCGGCAGTCACTGCCGGGTGTCTCGCCGACCACCCTTTCCGACCGGCTCGAACAGCTTGAGACGGCCGGGATCGTCGAGCGTCGCACGGTCCCCGGCCGGCCACCGCACACCGAGTATGCATTGACCGACCGGGGCCGGCAGGTCGCCCTGGCGGTTGCCGCCCTGCTCGACGCCTGAATCACGCTCGAACCGTTCCCGAGCCGCGGTTGCCTTCATGTTTCATGGAGAGATTCGGTGGTTTGCGTTGTTTGCGGACATTGTCGATGCTTTCCGGACAGGACAGATATTGACTCGCGATGAACCCTTGAGTACCGGCTGGAGGAAGGCACTGCTTGCCAGCGTCCTGTAGCTGCTTTCAAGCCGGCTGGACGTTTGCCACGTTCAACATCGGTTGGTGGAACCCGGCCGGGCCGGTTCCGATTCCCGCGGGTGCCGGGTAACCTTTGGAGACCTGAACCAGATTGGAGAGCTGCAATGGCGGAACTCAGTGACCTCAGCCCGGAGGCGCGGGCGGAGCTGGAGGACCAGATTCGCGAAGAGCTGAAAGCGGAACTGGAGGATCGCCTCCGCAAGGAGATCCGAAACGAAATCGAGATCGAGTACCGGCTTTCCCAGGAAGCCTGAACTCCATCTCCATGGCGAGGAAGCCCGCGGATCGAACCGAAGGCTGGAAGGACGACCCCAAGAACCCGGAATTCGAGCGTTATTGGCGCGGCAAGTACTGGTCGGAGATCAGACGCCCGAAGAATCCGGAAGCCTGGGAGGCCGGGCAGCAGGCCGGCAAGGTCAAGCTGTCACCAGTCGCACCGACTCCGTCCGGCACGGCTCCGATTCCCGGGGCAGGCGACGGTCCCCTGCCCACTTCACCTCCGGCCCCGCCAGCCGGCTGGTACCCGGATCAGATCGACCCGTCCCGGGAGCGCTATTGGACCGGAACCAACTGGACCTACGAAGTCCGCCCGAAGCAGATTCGATGAGGCGTCCCGCAAGCACCCGTTGCCAGTTGGATCGAGATCGGGTTGATCTGGTTTCCGTGATCCCTTAGCCTGACCAGGTCTTGCGTATAAGCCGAATCGAGGTGTGCAGAATGGGAAAAAGGAATGTTCCGGCGACAATTGCAGCGCTGGTCTTTCTCGTGATTGGCGTATCCGGCCCGGCCGCTGCTTCGGCCAAGCCGTCGGCCGAATTGCGCCAGATGTGCGTCGGGAATAAGGGCACCGTTCCGGGTACCAACGGGATCTACAGCCTCCGGGCCAGCAACACCAGCTGCCGGACCGCCAGGCTGGTTGTCAGAAAGTTCCACACGAAGCAATCAAACTCGGGCGGCTTCAGCCACCTTGCTCGGGGCTTTCGGTGCAACTCGAACCTGACCGCTGGTTCCGAGGGGCTGATGGTGCGATGCCGACGCGGCACGAGTCGGGTCAGCTGGACCGCCTACCTTGATTCATCTGTCCGAAACTGACCAGGGGACTACCTGCCGGGGGAGTGGCCAACACCCGTTCGATCATGCTCTCGGACCCCGGAGGTTCCGCTTCGGTTCAGCAGAGGACTGAAAGGTAGAAGCTTGAACTCTGCATGAGGCTATTGACGGTGCTCACCGTGTAGACGAACAGGTAATCCTGAGTGAGCTTGTCAGGGGAGATCATCGGAATGATCAGGACATCGCTCGGGGTGGCGTGGGCAACGCAACCATCCAGATTCTGGTTGAAGTTCACGACATAAAGTCCGGCCTGCCCCTGGGAGACGCTGACGACCCCTTTGCTTCCGTCCCCGTTGGCCTCGAAGGTGCCGTTCGCATTGACTGTGGCGAACAGCGTGCTTGCGCTGGCCCCTGTCGGACCGGTAGGACCGATCTCACCGGTCAGGCCGGTCTCACCGGTCGGGCCGGTCTCACCGGTCGGGCCACTGTTGCCTGTCGCCCCGGTCGGTCCGATCTCCCCTGGCAGACCGGTTGCTCCCGTCGCGCCCGCCGCGCCGGGCTCCCCGATCCCGCCAGGCAGCCCGGCAAGTCCCTGCGGTCCGGTCGGCCCGTGCGGTCCCCGGGGCAGTTTGCCCCGCAGAACCTTGAGCGGCAGAGAACGCTTCTTGATCTGCTTGCCCGTAATTGTGTGGGGCTTGATCTGGTTGCCATGGATCAGCTTGTTGGCAGCCCAGGCACCTCCGGTCGTCAGCGCGACAAAAAGTGCCAGGCTCGCCACCACATTCGAGTAAGTCAGTTTCCCCCTCATTAGTCCACCCTATTCGCCTCGCGACGCTCGCATAAGAGTGAAACGGATCTCATCCATTCAGACCACCGTTATCAGCAAGTGCCTCGAGCTTCGGATCTTCGGAGTTGATGTTCGATCCCGGAACCAGATCCACAAACGGGCCCGCTTCGATCATGTCCCGAACACCCGAAATCTCACTTCGATTCGATCACTTGACTTTGAGAGCCTGAGCTGATCTTCCCCGAAGGGGTCGAGGCGCAAGTCTGGAATCCTCCGGCAACAAAGAGGGTCCACTCGCCATCGAAGCCCCATAGCCTGTGTGGCATGGACCCCTCGCCTGGAAGCAGCCATGGTGCCGACCCGATGGAAGACCGGCGTCAGTTGATGCTGGACGTCCTTGAAGGCAAGCCGGTCCACAGGATTCCTGTCGGGTTCTGGTGGCATTACTACTCGGTCCCCGGCGCACTCCGGCTGGTCCAGGACCGGATAAAGGGTCCGTCCAGGGTTCCACCGGAGGTTCTCTGGAGGATCGTGCCGAAAAACCCGTTCCGGGCTTACCTGACCGACGGTCTGCTCAAATCCAGTCTGGCTGGACACAAGCGCGACTACCTGGCGCTTCGTCCGGATTTCGTCAAGATCATGTCGGACGGCTTCTTCAGCCACCCGTCAATCCTTGAGAACAAGGTCTCGACCGCTGCAGGGTTGCGCCTGGTCGCGCCGGTCGGTCCCGATCACCCCTGGATCCGACGTCAGGTCCAGTTCGTCAAGGAACTGGTCGAGTTTTACGACGGTGAAGTGATGGTGTTCTACAGCATCTTCGCGCCAGTTCAGCAGTTCCGGTTCTTTGCCGAGTACATCGTCAAGGACGTCGAAGGCTTCCAGGACATGCTCCTCGAAAGCAGGGAGGATGTCGCGCGGGCCGCCGAGATCGTCGCCGACGACACCATCCTGTTGCTGGAGGCGCTTAGCGCCGAGACCGGTCTCGACGGGGTGTTTTACTCGGTCCAGTCCGCGCAGCGACGGGGGTGCGACCGTCAGCATCACGACGAGTACATCAAGCCGACCGACATGCGGGTGCTCGACCGGATCAACGAGCTCTGGGAGCACAACATTCTGCACATCTGCGGCTACGAGAACTACAGGAATGATCTCGGCTACTACTCGCAATATCCGGCCAGCGTTTACAACTGGGCGGTACACACCGAGGGAGTGACTATGGCCCAGGGCAAGGAGCTCTTCGATGGCGTTGTCCTCGGGGGTTTCGACAACAACGCCGGGTCGCTGATAGATGTCGGCACCTCCGTTGAGGTGATCGAATTTGCGCGCCGCCTGGTTGAAGAATCCGGGACTGACCGGCTGATTCTGGGCGCCGATTGCACGATTTCACCTGACATCGATCTGGACCGGCTCGCGCTGATCCGATACGCGGCACAAGAAGCTTCGCACCGCCCGCCCGGCGAACGGATCACCGACGCCGGGGAATAGGCATCGAGCGAGACCAGGTCCCACGGATAGGGCGAGACCAGGTCCCACTGAGTTCCCGTGGAACCCGGCATGACCCCCACCGATGTCCCGACTTTGACCAATCTGAGGATTGGCTACCGCCCCCGATGGCTCTGCGCCTGAAGCCGACGAGCGGAATCGAACCGCTGACCCCTTCATTACGAGTGAGTTCGGCAATGATCAGCGACGATCGGTGACTGATTCGGGAGAGCGCTCTATGGCGCAAGGGATGGGCTTGGACCCGTTCTGAGACCGGCCTAGTGAGAACTGAAGTAGGCAGAGCCGATCGCCGGGATGTTCCCGATTTGTTCCCGATGAGTTGACTGTCAGAA
>JAGQUU010000110.1 GCA_020438345.1 Solirubrobacterales bacterium
GACACCAGCGGTTGCTTATGGCCGGGTCTATCTCGGCAGCAATGACGGTCGCGTTTACAGCTTCGATGCCGAGACCGGTGAGCTGGCCTGGACGCATTCGACCGGCGGCTGGGTCTACTCCGGCCCATCGGTCGCCAAAGTGCCAGGCACCCCGCCCACGGTCTATATCGGCTCCTTCGATGGCAACGTGTATGCCCTGGACGCGAAGTCCGGCCAGACCCGCTGGACCTACTCGATGGGCGGCAGGGTGATCGGTTCGCTCAGCGTAATCGGTCGAACCGTTTACGCCGCGACTTTTGACGGGACCAACACCTACGGGATCAGCGCCAGGACCGGTCGCAAGGTCTTCGAGTTCCATACCGGCGCCTACATGCCGGGTATTTCCGACGGGAAGAAGCTCTACCTGGTTGGCTACTCCAGCATTCACGCCCTGCTGCCGATCACCGTGAGGCAACAGCGGATCATCAGGCGCCGGGCCGCCGCCCGAAAAGCCGCCCGCCAGAAAGCGCGAAGGCAAGCCGCGCGGCAGGAAGGGCAGCAACCCGGCGGACGAGGCAACGGCGCCAAGTCAGGTAACTGACTGTGGACCCCGGTTTCGAGGCAAGGCTTGCCCGACGAAAAGAGCAGGTGCGTCTTCGGGAAATCCGTCGCCGACGGGTGATTTTCGGATCGGTGGGAGTGCTTCTCCTGCTGGCCGCTCTAGCCATTCTCTTTGTCCGGGGCGCCGGCGAACCGGGTGGGCCCGGGGGCGGCGGTGAGCCGGTCGCATCACCCGGTAGCGATGCGAACGAAGCCTCAAAACCGAAAACCCGTCCGCAGCGCGGCGGAGCCAAACCAGATGGAACGTGGACGGCGCAGAAGGGCCCGGTTCCGATCCTGATGTATCACGTGATCGGACCCCCGGCCGACGACGAAACCTATCCGGACCTGTTTCTTGACACCGCCGATTTTCAGTCGCAGGTTGACTGGCTGGCCGACAACGGCTACACCGCGGTAACTCTGGTTCAGGTACAGGACGCATGGTACGACGGTGGCACGTTGCCACCCAAACCGATCGTGCTTTCCTTCGATGACGGCTACCTCGGCCAGTACCTCGATGCAATGCCGATCCTCGAGAAGCAAGGCTGGGGCGGTTTGCTGAACCTCAAGTCCGAGGGTTCGGACCTGTCGTCGAAACAGGTCAGGAAGATGTACATGGCCGGCTGGGAGATTGGCTCCCACACCATCACCCACCCCGACCTCACCACCGTTGACGCGGCAACTCTCGAGCATGAACTGGTCGGATCGAAGACGCAACTGGAGCGTGACCTCGGTATTCCGATAGTCAACTTCTGCTACCCCGCCGGCCAGTACAACGATGAGGTCGCCCGGGCGGTTGAAGCCGCCGGCTATCGTGGCGCCACCACCGTCAATCCCGGCCTTGGGGAGCGCTCAATGCCCTTCGAGCTGAACCGGATCCGGATAGATCGGGGTGACGGCGCAGAAGCTCTCGCCACCAAGCTGTCGGCTGCCGGAGCCTGAGCCGGCCGCAGGACCGGCACTTCCTAGACGCGGACCGGGATTTCGTGCATGGCCATGTGTTCCTTGGCCTGCCCGACCGTGTAGTGGCCGTAATGAAATATCGAGGCGCACAGAACCGCGTCGGCCTCACCTTCCCTGATCGCATCGACCAGATGACCGAGGTCCCCGGCGCCACCCGAAGCGATCACCGGCACATCGGTTGCCCGGGCCACCGCGCGGGTCAGTTCGAGTTCATAGCCGATGTTGGTGCCGTCCCGGTCCATGCTGGTCAGCAGGACTTCTCCTGCCCCGAGCCGGGTGGCTTCTGTCGCCCATTGAATTGCGTCCCGACCGGTCGCCACTCTGCCTCCGTTGAGGTAGACGCCGTAACTTCCGTCGTCTTCCCTCTTGGCATCGATCGCGATGACCACACACTGGGAGCCGAACACCTCGGCCAGCTCACCCAGCAGCTCCGGCCGCTTGAGTGCAGCGCTGTTAACCGCGACCTTGTCGGCTCCGGCACCAAGCACCGCCCGGGCATCCTCGACCGAGCGGATGCCGCCCCCGATCGTGAACGGAATAAAGACGTTCTCCGCCGTGCGGCGGGCAAGGTCGACGATTGTGTCTCGTCCTTCGTGGGAGGCCGTGATGTCCAGGAAGACAAGTTCGTCGGCACCCTCGGCGTCGTAGCGCTCGGCCAGCTCGACCGGATCCCCGGCGTCACGGATGTCGACGAAATTGGTGCCTTTGACGACGCGGCCATTGTCAACGTCCAGGCAGGGAATGATCCGCTTCAGTTCGCTCACCGGAGTGCCTCGATCCCTTCGCCCACTGTGAACCTGCCTTCGAAAAGGGCTTTGCCCACGATCACACCTTCGACGTTAGCCGGAGCGCGCCGGGCCAGGTCCTCCAGATGGCCGAGGTTCCCCACACCGCCGGAGGCGATGACCGAAGCGTCTGTGGCACCGGCAACCCGGATCAGTTCGGGGATGTTCGGACCTTCCATCGTTCCATCCACTTCGATCGGGGTAAAGAGAAACCGCACCACGCCGCGGCGGGCGAGTTCCTTGGCAGCATCGGCAGCGTCCACCCCGCTCGACTCTGTCCAACCGGCCAGGGAAACCTGACCGCCGCGTGCGTCGATCCCGACCACGACCTGTTCCGCCCCGCGTTCCGCGATCAAGGCATCGAGGAAATCCCGGTCACGCATCGCCGCAGTGCCGACCACGACCCGGTCCACCCCGGCGTCGAGGATTCGTCCTGCGCTTTCGAGGTCACGAATACCGCCCCCGACCTCGATCGGGCAATCTACGGCTGATGCGATCCGTTCGATATGGCCGAGGTTGACCTGCTCGCCGGTCCTGGCACCATCGAGATCGACCACATGGATGTACTGCGCCCCGCCATCGGCCCACTGACGGGCGGCATCGGCAGGATCGTCGAAATACCGTGTTTCCCGGTCATACTCTCCCTTCATCAGGCGTACCGCCTTGCCGCCGAGGATGTCAATCGCCGGATAAAGGATCACGAGCAGATCTCCTTGAAGTTGGTGAGCATCCGAAGACCGGCCGAACTTGACTTTTCGGGGTGAAACTGGACCCCCCAGACCTTGTCTCGTCCAGCCGCACAAGCGAAACTGCTGCCGTAAGTGGCGGAGCCGATCAGCTCGTCCCCCGACGGCCTGACGACGAAGGAATGGACGAAGTAGAAGGGCTCACCCGGTCGCAGACCGTTCGTCAGCTGATCCGGCTTTTCCCAGGTTACTTCGGCCCAGCCGATATGCGGAACCTTTCGGCCACCCGCCGGAACCTCGACTACGTCACCTTCCAGCAATCCAAGTCCTTGAGCACCACCCTGTTCGATCGAGGATTCGAACAGCAGCTGCAGCCCGAGGCAGATACCGAGAACCGGTACCTGACGGGCCACGGCATCGTTCAGCATCCGGTCAAGCTCAAGTTCCCGGATCCGTTTCATCGCCTTGGGGAAGGCGCCGACCCCAGGCAGGATCAGACCGTCTGCTGCCGCTATCTGCTCCTCATCCGATGTGACTGCCGGACTCGCCCCGACTCGCTCCAGCGCCTTCTCCACAGATCGCAGATTGCCCATTCCGTAATCGAGAACGGCGATCCGGGGTCCAGGAGCCACATCCGGGAAGTCGGGAGTCAAGCGTTCAGCGTGCCCTTGGTGCTGGGCACGCCCTTCTCTTCAGGGTCAATCGAGACAGCAACCCGCAGCGCCCGGGCGAATGCCTTGAAGGCGGCCTCAATCATGTGGTGGACGTTCGAGCCGTAGCGGATGTTCATGTGAAGGGTGATCTTCGCTCCGCCGGCAACCGCCCGGAAGAACTCCTCGGTCAGTTCGGTTTCGTAATTCGCGATTGAAGTGACGGGAATGTCACCCCGGAAGACGGAAAGCGCGCGGCCGGAGATATCCAGCGCACATTCCGCGCAGGCCTCATCCATCGGCACCACGGCACTGCCATAGCGCCTGATCCCGGCCCGGTCTCCCAAGGCCTGGTCGAGGGCCTGCCCGAACACGATCCCGACATCCTCGACCGTGTGATGCGAACCGGTTTCCAGATCCCCCGTCGCTTCCACTTCAAGACCGATGTTGGCGTGACGGGCGAGCAGGTCCAACATGTGATCGAAGAATCCGATCCCGGTCACAGCACGCGATGCCGTGCCGTCGAGATCAAGTTGCAACTCGATACCTGTTTCCTTGGTCTTGCGTTCGATTGTTGCCTGTCTGCTCATGGTTCTTCCTGATCGGGATCGTTTGCCCGGGCGGTGGCCGACAGCCCGTGGACCGGCAACCCTTCCGCGCGGGCCAGCGCATCCAGCGGACCGGCCAGGTGGCGGGCCGATTCGGCGTCCAAGCTTACCCGCGCTGTTCCCCGCCGGAAGGTGGAAGGAGATAGTGGGCCGAAAATCCTGCCGGTACCGTCGGTTGGCAGGACATGGTTCGAACCGGCGACGTAGTCACCAAACGCGGTCCCGGTCAACTGCCCGGCAAAGACACAGCCGGCCGTCCTGACATCACCGGCGAGCGCAGCCGAATCGGAGCCCATTAATTCGAGGTGTTCCGGCGCGAGCAGGTTGACCAGCTCGATCGCTTCCCTGGCCGATGGCGCTTCGACCAGGGCAAGCCTGCAATTTTTGACCGACGGGTTCTCTGATTCCACCGCATTCACTTCAGCTTCGAGCGTCCCGAGCACATCCGGAGCGGTCGAGATCGCAACGAGGGGGCTTTCTTCACCGTGTTCAGCCTGGGCGCAAAGGTCCAGCGCGGCCCAGCGCAGGTTTGTCCGGTCATCGAGCACAACGGTCAGATCCGATGGTCCGGCAAGCGAGTCGATCGCCACTTCACCGAACACCTCCCGTTTCGCGGCCTGGACCCAGGCGTTGCCGGGTCCGGCGATCACATCGACCGGATTGATCGTTTCGGTTCCGCGAGCAAGGGCGAATATTGCCTGGGCGCCACCGATCGCATGGATTTCATCGACCTCGCAAAGTGCCGCGGCGGCCAGCGTGGTCGGATCGATCATTCCATCGAATCCAGGCGGCGTGGCCAGGACTACCCGCTCGACCCCGGCCACTCGCGCAGTCACACAGCCCATGACCACTGTCGAGGGGTAGGAAGCGCGCCCGCCGGGGGCATAGATTCCGGCGGCTCCGACAGGCACTTCGCCAACCGTGACGGTGTGGCCTTCCGGCAAGGTGACCGTTTCTTGCCCTTCGGTCAGTTGGGCTTCGGCCACCAGCCTGACATTCCTCGCGGCCAGATCCAGAGCGCCGCGAACATCAGGATCGAGGTTTTCGAGTGCCTCGAAGGCGATTCCCATCCCGACTCTGAGGCTCAGGGTCTTGGCTTCCGGGGCATCGAGCTTCGCGGTCAGATCAAGTAGTGCGGCATCGCCCCTTTCGGCGACCTCGGCCGCGATGTCGCGTACGTCGACGACCCTGGCTTCGTGGCCGAGAAAATCCCGGAGCTCCACGATCAGAGCTTCGGGCCGGTCCCAGTCGACCCGACGGGTGATCATGCCGTTCCCGGATCGCCGCCGGACGCTTCGCTCAAACGGCTGGCTAGAGAATCGACTTCCTCCCGGCGGATCCTGTACGAAACGCGGTTGGCAACCAGACGTCCGGTACTGCTGAGAATCTCTTCGCGAACCTCGAGGTTGTTTTCAGCCAGGGTCCGGCCAGTAGCAACGAGGTCAACGATTCCATCGGCAAGGCCGACCAGAGGTGCCAGTTCGATCGAGCCCTTTACCTCGACCAGCTCGACTTGTCGGCCCCGCTGGTCGAAATATCTTTCGGCTATCCGCTTGTACTTGGTTGCGATCTTCATCATTCCCAGCCTTCGCTGATGTTCACTCGGCGCCACGTCTCCTTTCTGAGTGGCCAGAACCATGCGGCAGGGACCGATACCGAGGTCAACCAGTTCGTAGACCGGCCGGTCGCTCTGCTCGAGCAGGACATCCTTGCCGGTGATCCCGAGGTCAGCCGCGCCAGCTGAAACGTAGGTCGGCACATCTGAAGGTCGCATTGTGATCAGGGTCAGGTCGCCCCCGTCGAACACAAGCGACCGGGAATCGCCCCTCGCCCCGGAAGTTTCGATTCCTGCCTTGTCGAGCAGGTCGAGTACCTCTTCGAGCAGTGCGCCTCGCGGCACCGCCAGCTTCAATTTGCCGCCGGGTTTCCGGAGATCTTCAAACATGGTCTGCTTCCGGACCACGACGTGCCGCAGAACTCAAGGCTCCACGCTCGAGCTGGGCCTTGTGAATGCGCTCTATGTAGAGAGTGAAGCCGGCCGCAGGCAGTTCAAGGCCGAATTTGTTCATCAGCCCGTCGTAGCGTCCGCCGCCACCGATGATCTCACCGACCGCGGCGTCGTAGACCTCGATGGTCGAACCGGTGTAGTAACCGATTTCCCGGAGCATGCCCAGGTCAATCAGTACCTGGCGCCCGATCTGCCTGCGAGTGATTTCCTCGAAGGCAGCAGTCAGCCGGCCTAGCGCGTCGGAGAACCTCTCGCCTCCAAAGCGGCGGGCTTGCTCCAGAACCTCGGAGCCGCCTCTCATCTGGATCATCTCGGTGGCCTGGTACACGGTTTCGTCTGCGATCGAGTCCGATTCCTTCATCGACCTTTCAACCCCGACGAGGTCATGATCAGCCAGCAGCGATGCGGTGGTTTCGATTGTCTCCGGGTTCACGCCTCCATCTTCGAGCAGGGCTTCCCAGAGGCCGGAGTGGCCGATACCGATCACCGCTTCTGAAAGACCGACCGAGGCAAGCGACTTGTCGAGCAGGGCAACCACTTCGGCAGTTCCTTCGGCGCCGGGGACTCCGATCAACTCGACCCCGGCCTGTCCGAACTCCCGGAGCTCACCTCTTTGCGGCGTCACCGCGCGGTAGGCATTGGCAAAATAGCTGAGGCGGTGTGGCGGGTCGACGTCCCGGAAGCGGTCGGCCACAAGACGGGCAATCGGGATCGTCATGTCCGTCCTCAAGGCGAGCATTTCGCCTCTGTCGTCGAAAAAACGGTACGCGGAATCGGCGGCCCGGCGATCGGCCAGTTCCATCGAGTCGGCGTACTCGAGAGTCGGAGTCCTCACCTCGCTGAAACCGGCATTCTCGAACGTTCCAAGCAGGGCTGTCTGGATCGCGCGGAGTTCGCGCATCTCGTCCGGGAGGACATCCCTTGTTCCTGGGGGGATCGGACGAAGCATGATCCCCCTAGTCGTCTACGCGCTCGATATGAGCTCCGAGCAACCGCAACCGGTCGTCGATGTTCTCGTAGCCACGGTCGATCTGGCGGATATTTCCGATGTGGGAGGTTCCCTCTGCGGCCAGGGCAGCTATCAGCATTGCCATACCCGCCCGGATGTCGGGACTGTCCACTCTTTCGCCGTGGAGGCGGGTCGGTCCGCTGACGATCGCACGGTGCGGATCGCAAAGCGTGATCCTCGCACCCATCGCAACCAGTTTGTCAACGAAGAAGAGGCGGTTCTCGAACATCTTTTCGAAAATCAGGACCTCTCCCTCGGCCTGGGTCGCCAGCGCGAGAGCGATCGAGGTGAGGTCAGCCGGGAAGGCGGGCCACGGGCCGTCCTCAATTTTGGGGATTGCTCCGCCGGCATCCGGCTGGACACGCAGGTTCTGGGAAGGAGGAACGATCACGTCGGTACCTTCCACAACGGACTGGAATCCGAGGCGCCGGAACTGCCGGCGGATCATGATCAGGTCGAAGGGCTCGATCTCGCGGATCCGGAGCTCGCCGCCGGTTGCGGCGGCGAGAGCCATGAAACTGGCGATTTCAATGTGGTCGGGTGTGACCTTGTGGTCGGCTCCTCCGAGTTCGGACTGACCGGAGACAACCATCACGTTCGAGCCGATTCCGGAGACAGGGGCGCCCATCTTGACCAGCAGACGGGCCAGATCCTGAACATGAGGCTCCGACGCCGCATTGAAGATCGTCGTCTTCCCGGGGGTGAGTGCCGCGGCCATCAGTGCGTTTTCCGTTCCCATGACCGACGGTTCATCCATGAAGATTTCCGTCGCCCGCAGGCCACCAGGTGGCGCGTTCAGCTCTATCCAGCGGTCGCCGCCAACCCTTGCGCCGAGCTCGCGGAATGCGTCCAGATGCGCGTCCAGACGCCGGCGGCCGATGAAATCGCCTCCCGGCGGGGGCATGTGAACGCTGCCGAAGCGGGCCAGGAGTGGGCCGGCCAGCAAGAACGATGCCCGGATAGCCGCCGAGAGTCCCTCATCGAGGGTGGTTCCCTC
>JAGQUU010000111.1 GCA_020438345.1 Solirubrobacterales bacterium
CAGGACCAGAAGGACATCCAGGAGTGGGTACACGGCTTCGCCGAGAACGTCATGCGCCCGGCGGCCCACGAATGGGACGAGCGCGAAGAGTTCCCGTGGGAGATCGTGCAGGAGGCCGCAAAGATCGGTCTCTACGGTTTCGAAGGAACCGCACAGTTCTTCGCGGACCCAACCGGCCTTAGCCTGCCGATCGTCAACGAAGAAATGTTCTGGGGCGACGCCGGCCTGGGTATGGCAATCAACGGAACCGCGCTGGCGGTCGCTTCGATCTTCGGCCAGGGCACACCCGAGCAGATGGGTGAATGGGTCCCCCAGTGTTACGGCACCGAGGATGATGTGAAGGTTGCCGCGTTTTGCGCTTCGGAGCCCGACGCCGGCTCCGATGTTTCCGGGGTCCGCACCACCGCCAAGTACGACGAGGCGAATGATGAATGGGTGATCAACGGTCAGAAGGCCTGGGCCACCAACGGCGGCATCGCCAACATTCATGTGGTGATCGCCTCGGTTGACCGGGAGCTCGGCTCACGTGGCCACGCCGCTTTCATCATCCCTCCGAACACTCCCGGCTGCAGCCAGGGCGCAAAGGTCAAGAAGCACGGAATCCGCGCTTCCCACACCGCGGACGTTCACCTCGACGATTGCCGTGTTCCGGGCAGCTGCCTGCTTGGTGGCAAGGAGAAGCTTGACGAGCGTCTTGCCCGGGTCCGGGAAGGCAAGAAGGGCAAGTCACAGGCTGCCATGGCAACCTTCGAGGCCTCACGCCCGATCGTCGGTTCACAGGCCATCGGTATTGCCCGCGCCGCCTACGAGTACGCGCTTGAGTACGCCAAGGAACGGGTCCAGTTCGGTCGGCCGATCATTGAAAACCAGGCGATCGCCTTTACCCTCGCCGACATGTGCCTCGAGATCGATGCCGCCAGGCTGCTGGTCTGGCGCGCTTCGTGGATGGGCCGGAACCAGGTTCCGTTCACCAAGGCGGAAGGTTCGATGTCCAAACTGAAGGCCGGTGAGGTCGCCACCTGGACTACCGAGCGGGCGATCCAGATTCTTGGCGGCAACGGGTACACCCGCGAGTTCCCGGTCGAGCGGATGCACCGCGACGCGAAGATCTACGACATCTTCGAGGGCACCGCTGAGATCCAGCGCCTGGTCATCTCCCGCAGCATCTCGGGCATCAAGATCAAGTAGAGCCGTCAGCAACAGAAACGCCGATCACCTGCACTATTCGTTGGTGATCGGCGTTCTTATTTGAATTCCCGGCCTGGCATCCATCCACTGAGGGGGTAACCGTGGGGTCGGGTGGGCGTTGCCGGGATGCTCGGCAGGAGGGCGGTTGAATGCCGCCCGGGGTTTTGGCGTTTCCCGGCTACGCCTGCCCGGCCCCTGCGGCGTAGCCACGGAGCCCGGAAGTGCAGCTAGTTGCCCTTGGCTTTGGCTTCCGCGGCGGCCTCGGCCAGTTGCTTCTCCAGCTTGAGGGAGAGGAAGGTCATCGGGCCCTTGTCTTCGAACCTGGAGCTGACATTGCCGGCGAGACCACCCTCGAGTGCCAGTTCGCTGATCAGGTCGAGCTTGAGTTGCCCGGAGTCTTCACCGAAGTCGAGGTCCTTCAAGTCAACCCAGACGACGTTCGGCCGGGTGGTTGATTCGAAAACGTAGCGCCTGTTGGTCAGGTCGGACACCGTCTGCCAGATGGTTTGTGAAGCATCGGGCTTGCCCGGGTCTGGGGAACGGAAAGGCTGGGCAGCGTTGCGGATCACACTGAACATTGCCGCCAGGGCCTCGAGCTGAGTCTTCGGTTGCTGAAGCCGTCCCACATAGTAGGAGGCGCGAGCGAAGCGGTCCACGGCATCGGTCGAACCGGGAAGGGGATCATCGCCACCGAGACCTTCCACCTTCTTGACCAGTTCCAGCTGCTGGTCGTAGGTGGGGGAGTTGGTCATGACCCGGTACTCGGGGCTGTGGTAGACCTTCGGCTCGCCGTCGACGTATTCGATGATCGCTGAATCACCTGTGGCGTCATCGAGCGCAAGGTGAATGGTGGGGGGCTTGCCACCGGTCGGATCGTCCATCTGCACTACCTGGACCTCGGTCTTCGTGATCCATTCCACGGCCTCGGCCACAGTGGCGAAATTGTCGAGGAAGTACTGCATCCAGATTGCCTGGCTCAGCTTGGTCCGGGATTCGGCCGGGGTCCCGTAGTCGGATTCGGCGAGCCACAACACATGCCCGGCCAGGCCGGCTTCGTTGATTCCGTCAACCGAGATGATGTCGAAGGAGGTAGCGATGACGCTGCCGAACTTCGCGGTCCAGGTCAGATCACCGTTGATCCCGTCATCGCGCTCCACGCCGCGCGGCTGCTTCCACAGGTTTGTCATCAGATCCCGGCTGAAGTCCATGTTCCGACCGACGATTACGGATCCGTTGGCATCCGGCCAGACTACTCTCGTGCACATTTGATGGACTTCCTTTTCTTTGGGTTCAAAGCGGCCGAAGCCGTCGGGGTTCAGGCTAACCCGGCAGGGCTTCCAGCGTATTCGTGCGGCCGTGGCAGCTCACATGCTCCGGTGCTCACGCGGCGGTTCGGGAGTTCACACGATCCGGGTGAGGGGGTTGTAGGTTTATCGACGGAGAATGTCCGACACGTCACTTCACTGGAGGAAATCCTTGTCCGAGCAGCCTGATGTCTTTTCGCCGCATGTGAACCCAGACAATGCTTCGATCGCCGAGACCTTCTTCACAAAACCGGCGCCGGACGGTCAACTCCCCCAGGATGGAGTCAATCCGCGGGCTGCGCTGAGAGTCCTCCAGAGCGAAATGATCCTCGACGGTGATCCGAACAAGAATCTCGCAACTTTCGTAACCACTTTCATGGAGCCTGAGGCCCATCAGGTAATTGCGGAGAACCTGCACCGCAACTACATAGATCACGCTGAATATCCTCGAACCGCAGAGGTCTCGAAGCGTTGCGTGAGGATGATTCACAGTCTCTTTGGCGGTCAGCCAGGCGAAGAATCACCGGGAACGGCGACCGCCGGATCCTCCGAGGCCGTGATGCTCGGGGCGTTGGCGATGAAGTGGCAGTGGAAGAAGCGGCGCAAGGAAGCTGGCAAGCCTGACGACAAGCCGAACCTCGTCTACGGCGCCGACGTTCATGTGGTCTGGGACAAGTTCTGCCGCTACTTCGACGTGGAGCCTCGACAGGTGAACATCCCCAAAGGGAAGACCACCGTCGGTCCCGATGAGCTCGGCCCGCTGATCGACGAGAACACGATCGGTGTGATCGCTGTTGTCGGAACCACTTTCACGGGTGAATGTGACGATGTCGAGGGCATCGACCGCATGCTCCAGGAACTGAAGGGCAAGGGCCTGGAAGTACCGATGCACATTGACGCGGCCAGCGGGGGTTTTGTTTTTCCCTTCACGCACCCAGAGTTCAAATGGGATTTCCGGCTCGACTCGGTGGTTTCAATCAACGCATCGGGTCACAAGTTCGGGCTGGTTTTCCCCGGCATCGGCTGGCTGCTTTTCCGCAACGAGGCCCAGTTGCCGGAGGACCTTGTCTTTTACGAGGACTATCTCGGCGAGAAGGACGCGACTTTCACGCTCAATTTCTCGGGCAGTGCCTCGTTCGTACTGGCTCAGTACTACAACTTCGTGCGGCTCGGCTTCAATGGCTACTCATCCGTCATGAGGGCAATGACCAAGAACCGGGACTCGCTTGTGGAACAGCTGGAAAAGGAAGATGCCCTGGAAATCTGGGAATCCGAACGTCCGACCCTGCCACTGGTCATATGCAGGGTGAAGGACAACGAGACCTTCGATGCCAGTCACCTGGTCGGTGAGCTTTCAAGACGCCGGGGCTGGCTGATCCCGGCCTATGACATGCCGCCAGACAATGAAGATCAGAAGATCATTCGCATGCTGGTGAAGCTCAACCAGACTCGCGAACTGGTGGATGTGCTCTGCAACGACTTCCATGATTCGATCGAACTGCTGCGGTCTGCCGACCTGAGTCACGTTGGAGAACCGCCGGTGCATTCCGGCACCGGCTACTGAGCGGAGCCGCGGTCCGGGTCACGAACACGCCGCCTGTGGAAACATGGGCGCAAATGAGCATCGAGAACAGCATCCCGCGGGTCCGATTCGCGCCTTCTCCCACTGGTTCCCTGCATATCGGCGGGGCGCGGACGGCCCTGTACAACTGGCTCGCTGCCCGACATGCCGGCGGCGAGCTGGTTCTGCGGATCGAGGACACCGACCTCGAACGATCGACACCGGAGAACGTCGCCCAGATCCTCGATGCGCTGCGCTGGTTGGAACTCGACTGGGACGAAGGCCCGGTTTCACAGGTCGGCCGGGCTGAAGCTCACGCCGCGGCGCTGGAGAAGCTGCTCGAATCCGGTGCCGCCTACCGCGACTCGGCCACCGCCGATGACGTGAAGGAATGGAAGGCAGAGCACGGGGCCGACCGCGGCTACCGGGGCACGCCTTCTGACGACGGGACCGGCGCCGTCCGTCTGCGGGTTCCGGATGATGGCGACACTGTGGTGAACGACCTGATCCGGGGGGAGGTGCGTTTCCCGAATCGCAGCTATGACGATTTTGTGATCGCCCGTGGTGACGGTTCGGTGCTGTACAACTTCGCGGTCGCAGTTGATGACGCGGACATGGGGATCACCGACGTGATCCGGGGTGACGACCACCTGTCAAATACCCCGAAACAGCTGCTCGTTTTCAAGGGGCTGGGTATCGAACCGCCCCGCTACGCCCATGTGCCGCTGCTCCACGGCCCCGATGGCAAGAAACTCTCGAAGCGACACGGGGCTGCCTCAGTTCAGGAGTTGCGTGATGCGGGCTATCTGCCGGAGGCGATTCGCAATTACGTCGCCCTGCTCGGCTGGGGCCCTGGCGACGACGAAACCCTGCTTTCAACGGAGGAGCTGGTCAAGCGGTTCCGGCCGGAAGACGTCGGCACTTCTTCGGCGGTTTTCGACGAGAAAAAGCTGCGCTGGATGAACGGCCGATACATGCGAGAGCTGCCAATCGAGGAGTACCAGACTGCCGTCCGGGCTTTTGTCGAGGCCGAGACCGGTGGACGGTCGCTCAACGAGGACCGCTTCGCGTTCGGCTGTGAAATCGTCCAGGAGAAGGCCCAGACCCTGCAGGAGGTATGGCCTTTGATCCGGTTCCTCTTCGAATCTCCGGTCAAAGATGAAAAAGCCTGGCGCAAGGTGATGAAGGGTGACGCGGATCGGGTACTGACCGAGGTTGAAGCCGCGCTGATCGAAGTTCCTGACGAAAGTGGAGGTCCCAACGGTGACGGCTTCACTGTCGTGGCAATCCAGGCGGCGCTCGAACCCTTGCCGGAGATGCTCGGTCTGGGGGCCGGCAAGGTTTTCCAGCCGATCCGGGTCGCGATCACAGGTACCACGATTTCGCCGGGGATCTTCGAATCGGTCGCTGCTCTCGGCCGGGACGAAACGCTTGCCCGAATTGAAAACGCAAGAGCGAAGCTCTCTCAGGCCTGAATACCCTGATTTCTGACCGGGTTACTCTGCTTTCGGTCGCCTGATGCGATAGAAAGAGGGAAGTGATCTCGGTTACGTCGAAATCCCGCTATGCAGTGGTGGCTCTGGTGGAACTGGCTGGTGCCGGTGAGAGCCCGATGCCGGTAAAGGAGCTGGCTGAACGCCGGAACATTCCGGATCAGTTCCTGGAACAACTTTTTTCGACCCTGCGACGTTCGGGCCTCCTGACCAGCCGCAGAGGCAGCAAGGGCGGCTACATTCTCGCCCGTCCAGCCTCGGAAATCACGGTTCTCGAAGTGGTCCAGGCCCTCGACGGCAAAGTCGGCCAGGAAGCCGATGAGGCCGGAGGAATCTGGGCAGAAGGGGTCCGGGCCCTGCGGGGAGTCTTCGGTGAGACGACAATCCAGGATCTTTACGAGCGCGAGGCCGAGGATGCTGCGGCAAGGATGTACTTCATTTGATCGCCCCGCAGGCATCGGCAACAGTCGGCGGAACGCCCCTTGTCTGGCTGGCCCGCATCGCCGACGGGCTTGACGCCCAGGTCTGTGCGAAGCTCGAGTACTTCAATCCTGGCGGATCGGTCAAAGACCGGATCGGAGCCGCGATGATCGGTGCCGCAGAGGCCAACGGAACGCTGGTCCGGGGTGAATCAGTGATCGTCGAGCCGACCAGCGGCAACACGGGAATCGCCCTGGCGATGATCTGTGCAGCCCGGGGATACCGCCTGGTGCTGACCATGCCCGAAGGCATGAGCCGTGAACGGGCAAAGCTGCTTCGGGCCTACGGAGCCGAAGTCCAGGAAACCTCCTCGATGGGTGGCATGGACGAGGCTGTGGATCTGGCCGAACGGATCGCGGCTGAAAGGGGAGGATTCATGCCACTCCAGTTTTCGAATCCCGCCAATCCCGAGGCCCATTTCCGGTCGACCGGCCCCGAGGTGTGGACTGACACCGGCGGTGAGATCGACGCATTTGTCTGTGGCGTAGGCACCGGCGGGACAATCACCGGAGTCGCCAGGTACCTGAAAGAGCAAGGATCGGATGCCCGGATCTACGCGGTCGAACCGGCATCTTCGCCGGTCCTTTCCGGCGGTCAAATGGGCCCGCACCGGATCCAGGGGATCGGTGCCGGATTCGTGCCTGAAGTCCTGGAAACTGATTTGATCGACGAGATCGTCCAGGTCTCGGATGACGACGCTCTTCGCAGCGCCCGGGAACTTGCTTTCACTGAAGGGATTC
Organism: Solirubrobacterales bacterium; assembly: GCA_020438345.1. Lineage (GTDB taxonomy): Bacteria > Actinomycetota > Thermoleophilia > Solirubrobacterales > 70-9 > 67-14. The sequence goes on from JAGQUU010000111.1 coordinate 6,767, forward strand.
TCGGCGGGATCTCTGCCGGAGCGAATGTCCATGCCGCTCTCGAACTGGCGAGGCGACCGGAGCTGGCGGGTGGCCGGATCGTGACGGTGATCTGCGACAGCGGTGACCGCTACATGTCACTGCCGTTCTTCGGCGCCTGAACCGGCCCGAATTGGGTCATCGGGGTTGAGCCTCTACTCTTTGCCGGTGGCCAAGGATCTGATCAGCCGGACTCTCGTAGGGATGAAGTCCCATATCGCGGCTGCCCGCGGACGTGATCCCGCAACCGCAAATGCGTCCAGCCTGGAGATCCTTTTGACCTGGCCCGGGGTGCAGGCGATCCTGGCCTACCGGTTGGCCTGCCGGCTGCGACGTTCCGGTGTACCGCTGCTGCCATTCGCGGTTTCGTATGTGAGCCGGGCGGTGACCGGGATCGAGATCCACCCTGACGCGAAGATCGGCCCGGGAATATTCATCGACCACGGTTCAGGGGTGGTGATCGGCGAGACGGCCGAAATCGGCGAGAACGTGACCCTGTACCAGGGCGTGACTCTCGGCGGCACCGGCTTTCAGTCGGGCAAACGGCACCCGACGATCGAAGACAATGTGACGATCGGGTCCGGGGCCAAGCTGCTGGGTCCGATCACGGTCGGTCACGGTGCCAAGATCGGTGCCAACACGGTGGTTGTCGAGGATGTCCCTCCGAGATCCACCGTGGTCGGAAACCCCGGTCATCCGGTCAAGGTCGACGGACGCAAGCTCACTGACGGGCCAGACGCCGACTGGATTCACCTGCCTGATCCTCTCCAGGATGCAGTGAAGTCGCTTTCGGCCCGGATCAAGGAACTTGAGCAGCAGGTTGCCGAGCTCTCTGGCGATCCCGGCCCGGACCGGGAAGAGCCCGGCGGAGAACCGAAAAAGGGGCGCTCTTCAGCGGGCGGCTGAGCTCCCCCGCCGTGTCCGGCCCCGCCGCGAGGATGGATATCCTCGACGGGTGGAAGCACTTTTCAACTTCGATGGCGGCGAGCCCGATTCAGCCAGTCCTGGCCAGGTGGACACCGGATCGCCGTCGCGCCTCGCCGCGGATGGGCTGAACCCGCCTCAGCGGGAGGCTGTCGAGTACGGCGACGGCCCCTTGCTGGTCATTGCAGGAGCGGGCTCGGGCAAGACCCGGGTGCTTACTCACCGCATCGTCCACCTGCTGGCAACACGTCGGGCGCGGCCGGGGGAGATCCTCGCGATCACCTTCACCAACCGGGCCGCGACCGAGATGCGTGAACGGGTGGAAGAACTGATCGGCCCGAAAGCCAGGGCGATGTGGGTCACCACCTTCCATTCCGCCTGCGGCCGGATGCTCAGGGGCGACGCGGAGAAGCTGGGCTACGGCCGGGCGTTCACGATCTACGACGAATCGGACTCGATCCGCATGATCAAGCGGGTGATGGAAGAGCTCGATGTCGATCCGAAACGGTTTCCGGCCCGGGCGATCAAGAACGCTATCTCCGGGGCCAAGAACGAGCTGATCGATCCGGATGCCTACAGGCAGCGTGGCGGTTCTTACTTCGAGGACACCGCTGCCGGGGTGTACGCGCTCTACGAGCAGCGGATGGTCGAGTCGAATGCGATGGACTTCGATGACCTGCTGGTCCGCATGGTCAACGTCCTGGAACTGTTCCTGGAGGTGCTGGAACGCTGGCGTAGGGCTTTCCGCTACGTGTTGGTGGATGAATATCAAGACACCAATCACGCGCAGTACCGGCTGCTTCAGCTGATTAGCGGAGAACACCGGAACCTGACCGTGGTCGGTGATGAAGATCAGTCGATATACGGATTTCGACATGCCGACATTCGCAACATCCTCGACTTTGAAAAGGACTTTCCCGACGCAAAGGTGGTCAAGCTCGAACAGAACTACCGGTCGACCCAGACCATCCTTTCTGCCGCGAATGAGGTGGTCGGGAACAACCGGGATCGGCGACCGAAGAAACTCTGGACCGACCTCGGTCAGGGGGATGAGATCGAAGTAGTCCGGCTCTCGGATGAACACGAGGAAGCCCGGTGGGTGGCGGGCGAGGTCGAGCGACTGGTCGAAGAGGAGGGAATCTCGCCCCTGGACGTGGCGGTCTTCTACCGGATGAATGCGATGAGCCGGGTTCTTGAAGACACTCTGGTCAGGTTCGGCACCTCATACCAGGTGATCGGCGGCACCAGGTTCTATGACCGGGCCGAGATCAAGGATGCGATCGCCTATCTCCAGTATCTCTCGAATCCCCGGGATTCTGTTGCTTTCACCCGCATTGTCAATTCGCCAAAACGGGGCATCGGTGCCACCACCCAGGGCCGGCTGCTGGCCTGGGCGAATACCTCCGGGGATGACATCTGGGATGTCGCCAGCCAGGTGGAGCATGTGCCCGGAGTCGGGACGGCGGCGGTCCGGGCAGTCACCGAATTCCAGCGGACCATGCATGGCCTGAAGGAGGATGTCGAAGGACGCCCGCTGGCCGATCTGCTGGAAAAGGTGCTCGACGAGACCGGCTACTTCGAGGCACTCGAATCGGAACGGACGATTGAAGCGGAAGGCCGGGTCGAAAACCTGCGCGAACTGATCGGCGTGGCGGGGGAGTTCGACACCAATCGGGCCCTCGAAGGGGAATCGGATGTGCCGCCCCTGGACGAGTTCCTTCAGCAGATCTCACTCTATTCCGAGCAGGACAAGCTTGCGAAGAAAGAAGAACTGCTGACTTTGATGACCCTTCACAACGCCAAGGGACTGGAATACGACACAGTCTTCATCATCGGCTGCGAAGACGGGATCTTTCCCCATCAGCGTGCACTCGATGAGGGTGAAGAGGAGGAGGAACGGCGGCTCTGTTACGTCGGGATCACCCGCGCGCGCAAGAGGCTTTATTTGACAAGTGCCCGGACCCGGCGCATGTTCGGTGGCCGGTCCGAGGCGACCATGCCGTCCCGGTTTATCGACGAGTTGCCGGCGGCTCTGGTCCACCAACAGGGTTCCGCAGTCGGTCAGGGCGGCTTTACCGGCGGCTATTCGGGGGCTCGGACTGAGGGAACCGGCCGGGTTCGAAGCTACCGGGCCCCGGGCCGTCCCCGGTCGGGAAGTGCCGCAGCACCCGCACAAATTCAGCCCGGCACCGCAGTCCGGTTCGAGGTTGGGGATGATGTGAGCCATGCCTCTTTCGGGGCAGGCGAGGTGACCGGGACCGAACCGGGCGGGGTGATAATCGTCCGATTCGCGAATGACGGCAGTGAACGGAAGCTCATGGCCGAGTACGCACCGATCCAGAAAAAGTCGTCGTAGAACGAAAAGCCGGATGGAAGGTCAGGGTTTGAGCGCGAAAATCATTGATGGCAAGCAGGTTTCATCCGAGGTCCGTGAACGTGTGGCGGGCGAAGTCGCCGAGTTCATCGCGGGCGGCGGGCACCGGCCTGTGCTGGCGACAGTGCTGGTCGGCGATGACCCGGCCTCTCACGTTTACGTTGCCAACAAACACAAAGCCTGTGATGCAGCAGGGATCGGCTCGGTTCACCATGAACTTCCGTCCGAGACCAGTGAAACGGATCTCATCACCCTGGTCCGGGCAATCGGGGATGACGACGGGATTGACGGCATCCTGGTTCAGTTGCCGCCGCCAGATCACATCGACGCCGACCGGGTGATCGCAGCGATCGACCCGACCAAGGACGTCGACGGGCTGACCGCGACCAACGCCGGTCTGCTGGCTGGTGGCAGGCCCGGTCTTGTTCCCTGCACCCCGGCCGGGGTAATCGAGTTACTCGACCATAGCGGCACCGGGATCGAAGGAGCGGAAGCGGTGATCGTCGGTCGTTCGAACCTGGTCGGGCGGCCGCTGATCAGTCTCTTGCTCGGGCGAAACGCAACTGTGACCGCCGCCCACTCACGCACCCGGGACCTGGCCGGGGTCTGCCGGCGGGCCGACATCCTGGTCGCGGCGGTCGGAGTTCCGGGTCTGCTCGGGGCCGAACACGTAAAGCAGGGCGCGACGGTCATCGACGTCGGAATCAACCGCACCGATGACGGTCTCCGCGGCGACATCAATTTCGACTCGGCCATTGAGGTAGCTGGAGCGATAACCCCGGTGCCGGGCGGGGTCGGCCCGATGACTATCGCCATGCTGATGGCCAACACCCTGGCCGCCGCCAAAGCAAGGGCCGCGGTCCCGAATTAGCGGAACCGCAACGGGATGCGGTGGGTCGTTCTGCCTACCCGCACGGTCAGCTTGCCTTGCTTTGCGTTCCCGGCCCGCGGCAGGGTGACGTTGGTCGTCCAGGTCGCGCCACCACTCTTGCGCCATTTGTGTGCCTTGCCGCCGGTGATCAGCCGGGGCCGGCGGTGGGCCTTGGTGACCACGAGCCGGTAGCTGCCACCGCGCTTGACCTCGAACCGTCCAGCGGCGTAGGTCCGGTGCTTCAGGAAGATGCCGAGGATCCTGTATGAGCCGTAG
>JAGQUU010000112.1 GCA_020438345.1 Solirubrobacterales bacterium
AATTCACGTTCCAGACAGTCCGACCGCCGAGGTTCTCCCGGGCGGCCGCAGCCGCGGCCGCTATCGGCTCATAGACGTCCCCGAGCAGGTCCCGATATCGCGAGACCGGCTGCGGGGCGAGCCTGACCTGTTCCGGTTCAGCCATGAATGAGAAAACAGGCCAGGCTGCCCGACCGGCTACTTCTGGATCCGGATCAGCTTCTTGTTTACGAATTCCTGGATCCCGTAGATGCCGAGTTCACGACCGAAGCCGGAGCGCTTGACTCCGCCGAACGGGAGCTCGGCACCGTCAAGGCCGACACCATTCACAAAGACCATGCCCGTGTCGAGCTGATCGGCAACCCTGCGGGCCTGTTCGGGATCATTCGAGAACACGTACGAGCCGAGTCCGAACGGAGTGTCGTTGGCGAGCTCGATGGCTTCTTCCTCGCCGCTGACCCGGTAGACAGTGGCGACCGGCCCAAAGAACTCTTCCCGGTAGGCATCGTTTTCCTTATTGACTCCGGCCAGAACCGTGACAGGGAAGAAGTTCCCGTTTCGCTCTCCGCCCACGACAACCTCGGCGCCCTGGGCGACTGCCCGGTCGAGCTGATCCTGCAGGCGCTCGGCTGCCACGGAGGAAGAAAGCGGTCCGATCGCGGTTTCATCCGAGGTGGGGTCCCCGGGCTGGACCTCTCCCATCTTCGCGGCAAAGCCGGAAAGAAAGCCGTCGTAGAGCTCATCGGTAATGATGAAGCGCTTGGCCGCGTTACAGGACTGACCAGTGTTGTCAAGGCGGGCATCTGTGGCGGCCTGAATCGCCTCTTCGAGATCGTCTGATCCGAGCACGATGAACGGGTCGGAACCGCCCAGCTCCAGCACAACTTTCTTGAGATTGCGACCAGCCACCTCGGCGACCGCAGCTCCGGCTCTTTCCGAGCCGGTAAGTGAAACTCCCCGGACCCTTGGATCGGCTATCGCGTCGGCAATCTGATCGTTGGTAGCGAGGATCGTCTGGTAGGCCTCGGCGGGCATGCCAGCATCGGACATCATTTTCTGGATGGCCTCGGCCGACTCGGGACACTGGGGCGCAGGCTTCAGCAGGATCGGGTTGCCTACGATCAGGTTCGGTCCGGCGAAGCGGGCCACCTGGTAGTAGGGGAAGTTCCAGGGCATGATTCCGATCAACGGGCCCATGGCACTCTTGCGGACCGTCGCTGTGCCGTCACCGGCCAGAAGTTCGATCTCCTCATCGGCAAGGAGCTGCTCGGCCCGTTCGGCGTAGAAGCCATAGATGTCAGCGCAGAAGTCGATCTCGCCGAGAGCCTGCTCGCGCGGCTTACCCATCTCGCGAATGATGATGTCGGCCAGTTCCTCACGACGTTCGACGTGGAGGTCGGCGACCCGTTGAATGATCGCTGCCCTCTCGGCAACCGAAGTGTTCCGGGACCAGCCGTGGAATGCGCTATCGGCCGCGCCGATCGCATCCTCGAGCCCGGCATCCGAAATCGTCGGATACTCCTTCACGCTTTCGCCGGTGGCCGGGTTCACAACTGCGTAGTCGCTCATGAATCTCCAATCCTCGAATTGTGCGGCAATTCCCGGGTACCCGATCACGGTGCCCGCACCCAGACTATTGGGTGCGGGTCAAGTCCTCCAATCAGGTGACGAGCCACAGACAGTTACGTAGCCCGTCTAGGATCGGACCATGAACTACCGCATTGAGAGAACCGCGGCTTGAGCGCGGCAGATCTAAGGACCTGGCACGGACGCGGGCACATGGTTGATGCGACCCCGCTCGGGCACAAGGCATTTGTGATCGACGAGGGAGACCCGGATGCGGGGGCCGGGGAAACCGTTGTCCTGCTGCATGGTTTTCCCGAATCCTCCTACTCCTTTTCTGGCGCCTTGCCCCTGCTGGAAGGCCGGTTCAAGCGGGTTGTTTCATTTGACTTCATAGGGTTCGGGTTTTCGGCCAAGCCTGCTGGAGGGTTCGCCTACTCATTGCTCGAACAGGCCGACGTGGCTCTCCGGGTCATCCGTGAAGCGGGGATCACCGGCTGCCACTTTGTGGCCCATGACATGGGTGATTCGGTGATGACCGAACTGCTTGCGCGGTTCAATCACGACTGTCCGGACTGGTTTTCGGACGGACCCCTGAGCGTCACATTCACCAACGGCAGCATGGTGCTGGGCGATGCGAAGCTCCGGATCGGCCAGCGGGCGCTGGTTTCGCCGCTCGGCCCGCTTCTGGCGAGGGCCACCGACAGTCTGACGGTGTTCGAGAAACAGGTTACAAGTGCCCAGGGCAACGGAAAACTCGATCAGGAGAAGATCCTCGACATGTACTCGGCCTCGACCTCCGGAGCTCCTCCCGGTCTCATGGCCAGGTTGATCAACTACCTGCGGGAACGACGCCGCTTCGAGGGGCCGCGCTGGCTGCCGGCCCTGCGGGACGCCTCCATGCCGGTGCATATCTGCTGGGGCGCCGATGATGCGGTCGCCCCGGTCGCGATCGCCCATCGCCTCAAGGAAGAAGTAAAGCCGGAAGCAACGCTCACGATCATCGAAGGGCTCGGGCACTTCGGCCAGGTCCAGGACCCCGAGAGCTGGTTTGGGGGACTGGCCCCGTTCTGGGAAAAGGCGGGGGCCTGATCCGCGTCAGCCGCGGCTGCCCTGCTCCTGCTGCTGCCAGTAACGAGCGAGACCGGACCACATCCCCTCGAAGGGGCCGGCCCGCCAGTAGGTATTGAGGTCTTCCTCGCAGACTTGTCCGGCGAGCCACTCACGAATCCAGCCGGTCATGCCGTCCGCATCGGTCTCCCTGGCTTTTTCGGAAAAGAGATCAAGTGATTTGTGCATCATGTCGATCTGATTTTCGACATCCGTCGCCTGCCCGAAATGCTGGAAGGCGATCCGCTGCGGCTGCCACGCCCGGACAATTTCAAGAGACTCATGCCACAGCGGCGGGTCGATGTCAGGCGGCGGCGTGGGGGGGAAGGCCGGACCCCCGTTGATTCGCACGCCGGTTACATCTCCGGTGAAGGCTGTCCGAGTCGGTTCGTGCAAGTAGCAGACGTGATGTTTCGCGTGGCCGGGTGTGTATTCAACCCGCCACGGGCCGTCTGCTTCTCCTCCCTTGAGGATCCGGATGTTTCGTTCCGGAACCGGCACGACCTCTCCCCAGAGCAGGTCGAAATGTTCCCCGAACACCTTGCGGGCGCTGGAAACCAGTCGTGACGGATCGATCATGTGTGGAGCTCCGCGTTCATGAACCCAGACCTCAACATCCGGGAATTCCTCAACCAGCCGTCCGGTGGCACCGGCGTGATCGAAGTGAATATGAGTCAGCAGGATCGCCTGCGGGGCTTCATCGCCAAGCGCGGCGAGCAAGCGGTGGACGGTCTTTTCCGCCCCGGGGTCGACAATCACCCCATCCATGACGTGGGCGGCGATGGCTCCAGGCTGGTCGAAATGAAAGAGGTCGACCGTTTCCGGCCCGTCAGCTTGCATGCAGCCGAAAATAGGACATAACCTTGTGCCCGTGCAGTTCGGGGTCAGAGCCAAGGGGTGGAACAGGGTCCTGTTGATCGGGGCGTTGGCTTTGATCCTGCCGTTCACCTCTCAATTGTTGAAGCCGCCGGGCTCCGCTGCCGCTTCCGCTCCGACAATCGACGCCGCTCAGGAGCTGGCCAACCGCTACTCACCCGAGATGATGATCCGGGAGCAGGACGACCCGCTTTGCGGAATCGAGGGTGAGCAGTACCAGGTGATGGAGGTCGACGCGCTCTTCGCCAACCCGGCAGTGAGACTAATGCGAAGCCTGGGAAAGGCGGGCTCGAAGCTGATCAAGCAGGCGCCGACCCGTGACGACATCAAGGGCAAGGGAGCGGATTTCTACCTAGACCTTCCTGGTGACCCGCTCGGCGATACCTGTGTCTTTTCGAGGGATTTCGACCAGATGAAGCGAAGCGGGGAAGCCCCCGTGTCGGTCTATGCTCACATTTCCTCAGAGGAGGGAAGGAGCGGAATCGCCCTTCAGTACTGGTTCTACTGGTATTTCAATCAGTTCAACGATCTGCATGAAAGCGACTGGGAAGGGATGCAGATCACCTTTGACGCCGACACACCGGAGGAGGCGCTGGAGCAGCAACCTGACCAGATGATCCTCTTCCAGCATGGTGGAGGGGAGCGAGCCAGATGGGATGACCCGAAGGTGGAGAAGGACGGTGATCATCCGGTCGTTTATCCGGCGGCCGGATCACATGCCACCTTTTACCAGGCCGCTGTCTACCCGCAGAACGGCTGGAATGGTGCCGGCGTCGGCTGCGACAACACTTCGGAACCGCTGCGCGAGCTATCCCCGAAGGCGATCCTGCTGCCGGACGATGTGACCCGGAATGGCAGCTTCAGCTGGCTTTCATTCGACGGTCGCTGGGGGCAGAAGGAGAAGGGTTTCAACAACGGACCCACCGGCCCCCAGACCAAGGATCAGTGGAATCAGCCATTTACCTGGATGGAGCAGCAGCGCTGGTCGAGTCCGCGGATGCCAGGAGGTGGTCTGGTCGGACCGGATACCGTCAGCGCCTTTTGCGGAGTCATGGAAAGCGTTACCGGAGTGTTGAACCTCCAGCAGGCCGATCCGCTCCTGGCTTATGCGATTATCGTCGGCTTCCTGCTCGCTGTCTTCCTCGTTTTCGGCTTCTCGAAGTGGCGCCCAGCTGATCCGGACGAGTTGGAGCAGAAACGCGCCTACGGCCAGATTGTCGGAACCAGCCTGAAGCTCTACCGTCGGCACTTCAAGGTGATGGCGATCCTTGGTGCGATTTCGATTCCGATTGTCGGAGGCACTCAGGCATTGGGCGTCTGGGTGGGTGACAACTCCGACAACAACGTCTTCCTGCAGAGCATCGCCGATCTGCTTCTCGCCGTCGGCCGGCCGGTCGCACTTGTCCTTGTTGCCGCCCTGGTGATTGTTTTCATGAGGGATCTGGTCAGGTCGGAGCAAACCGGGGTGAAGGCGTCAGTTCGAGGGACCAGGCAACGCTTCTGGCGGGTTGTGACAGCCAAACTGTTCGCTTTGGCAGCTACGTTTCTTCTTTCGATAACGATCATTGGCATCCCGTTCGCGATCCGCTTTCTGATCACATGGACCTTTGTCCAGCAGGAAGTGCTATTTACCGACCGCAGTCTGCGGGAGTCCTTCAGGTCCAGTACCGACCTGGTGCGCGGGCACTGGTGGAGAACCGTCAGGACCATGGTTCCGTTGCTTTTGCTGCTCGCTGTAATGGGCCCGTTGTTCGGGCTGTTTTTGATCTTTACCCCGTTGCCGTTGCTGCTTGTGAACCTGATCGGTTCGCTGGTCTACGCGCTGGTAATACCGTTGACGACCGCTGGCACCACGCTGCTCTATTTCGATCTTCGCGTTCGGCAGCTCGAGCAGGGGACAGTGCCTCGCCGATCGTGGGTGCCTTGGCGCCCTTCGACTTTCGGCCGGCATGTCGAGCAGCCCACGACCTGAAGGCTCCGCCGCAGCCCCGGAACCACGCGGCCGCAAACTTGAATCTCGAACGGACGGGACCGGGCCTTGACACTTAGTCATTTACGATATATCGTTAGCTATCGTGATAGTAAGAGATTCGAAAGGAACAGAGATGTTTGATTCAGAAAACAGCCCGCACGAACGCGGGAGATTCACCAATGACGGAAGCCCGGATGGCTTCAATCGTGGAGGCGGCCGATGCCGCCGAAAGCATCGTCCCCACGGGCGCGGACGGGGCGGACCCCATGGCCGGTCCGGACGGGGCAGGCGGGCACGTCGAGGAGATATCCGGCAGGCGATTCTCCTTCTGCTCGGCGATGGCCCCCGCAACGGGTATGGACTGATGCAGGAAGTCGAAGAGAGAAGTGGCGGAGCCTGGCGACCCAGCCCGGGTTCTGTCTATCCGGCCCTGGCTCAACTCGAGGACGAAGGTCTGGTCGCGATGACTGAGGCGGAAGGACGCAAGGACTTCTCCCTGACCGAAAGCGGCAGCAAGTGGGTAGAAGAAAACCGGGAAGCGCTGGGGTCCCCGTGGGACGCTGAAGGCAGAGGTATGCCGAAGGAACTCGGCTCGCTGAGAAAGTCAACCCAGGCGCTGATCATGGCGACAAGGCAATTGGCACATACGGGCACCCCGGGC
>JAGQUU010000113.1 GCA_020438345.1 Solirubrobacterales bacterium
GCCCGCTTCCGTGACCGACGGAGTAGGCAACCGCCGGTCGCTTCCGGCAGGCGCCCGGATCAGGTTGAGGTCTGACGTCAACATCGACAACAAGGCTCTGAGAAGCCTCAGGGGCGTCCACCGGCGCTCGGCCGATGCGATCCTCACCACCCTCCGGACCTACGGTGCGATCGTGGTGGACAGGGCCGCAGTCCCTTCGCTTTACGCGCCGCTCGGTACTTCACACAAACTGATCCGGGGAAGCGAACTTTCCTGGTTGAAGCTCGATGATTTTGAAGTCATCCAGCTGCCTCAGATCTACAAAGACCCGCCGCTGAGTGAAGTGAACCTTGAGGGCCCCGAGACCGGAGGGCAGAACTCGCAGGTCCAATCCGGCAGTGCCGCCGGCAATACCGTCGGAGGTGGACTGTGATCAGGCTTCGTGAGAATCGCAAAGGCATCGGCCTCGCCGGAGCTTCGGCTCTTCTCCTCCTGCTCGTCGCTGGCTGCGGCGTGAACCCTGACGAGGCACCCGAATCAGCGGGCTCGACCGGAACCGCGGCACGCTTTGTTCCGCCGCAGGAAGACGGCACCCCGGTTTCCCGTTCCAGGCCGACCCAGCGGGCGGCCGGAACAGTCCGGATTTCCGGCAAGGCACAGGGCTCGCTGACCAGCGATCTGGTCAATGCCTATGAACGTGGTGGCGCCACGAGCGTTGTCTCGGTCAACCCGAGCAACGAAAACAGGGCTTTTGAGGAATTCTGTGCCGGACAGGCAGACATTGTCGATTCGGCCCGTCCGATCTCCGAAGCCGAATACCGCAAGTGCATTGCGAACGGAATTCAGCCGGTCCAGTTTCAGGTGGCCTCCGACGCCGCCATATTGGCAATCAAGAACGAAACCGATGTCGGCACCGACTGCCTCAGCTTCGAGGAAGTCAGGAATATCTTCCGGGCCGGATCAACGATCAATAGCTGGAGTCAGGTCGGGTACGGGCATGACCTCGGGGGCGACGGTAACGAACCCCGCATGAAGGTTGCCGGCCCCGATGAGGATTCCAACGTTTTCGGGTTCTTCGGGCAGTACGTTCTCGGTGACCAGGAGCCGACGATGCTGACGGTTCGCAGTGACTACCAGGCGTTCCCGACCGATGCCGGGGTCCGTCGGGCCGTGGTTGGGAGCAACCGTGATTTCCGGGCGGCAGCCAACTTTGACCGTTCCCGGCAGGTCTACCAGGACATCCTCGATTCGCTGGCCGAGAACCGGCGCGCTGTGCGCGACGCCAGGGCTGAAGTCGCCAAAGGCATAGCGGACGAGCGCCCGCCGGCCGACCGGGCTCGCGACCGTCGCAAGCTTGAACAGGCAAAGAAGAACCTGCGGAAGCTCGAAAGGTCACTGCCTGCCGCCAAGCGTTACGTAGCATCGAATCGCGCCGCGCTGCGCCGCTTGGCCGAGGTTCGGGGAACGCTCGGACTCTTCCGTTTCTCCTACTACGAGGCATTCGAAGAGCAGCTGCGACCGGTCGAGGTAAGTGCCAGCAACGATTTCGCCAAGCCGGAATGCATATTCCCGTCGCAGGCCACAGTTACCAATGCCACCTACCCGCTTGCCCGTCAGCTGCTGCTCACAGTCAACTACCGGAACATGCGCGACCCTGACATCAACGAATTCCTCGTCAGCAGCCTGAACCGTTCCCAGAACCTGGCCGAGAGCGCTTCACTGGTGCCGCTCCCGGACGAGACCCGGGACACCGAGCTTGCCTGGCTGAACGGAACATCCGAGCCGGACATCATCTTCTACCAGTCGGGTTCGGTCCCTGAGGCAGGAACCGAACAGCAGGCTGATTCGCCAACCGGCGAATAGGTCAACAACGCCGCTACTCGGCGTTGAGCAGGGGTTTAAAGGGCAGTGAGATCATGTTTTCAGTGTTTCGACGTCTAGCTACAGCCTGCTTTCTGTTTGGTCTGGGTGTTCTCGTGGTCGCGGCGCCCCCTGCGTCGATCGCCAAACCAAAGGACACTTCCAGGCAGAAGGGTCCGTGCTCGACCCTTCCGATCAACACCAAGCTCAGTACGCATGACCCAACCGGGCTGCTGGAGGACGGCTTCGCCTGGGTTTACGTGAACCCGAAGGGGACTGTCCGTTCGGCTCAGGTCAAGGTGAAACGCGGCAACCGGACTTACGCCAAAGGGCGAATCGTCGGGAAGATGGCTTCCGGCCGCACAACCGTGATCCGCATGCATGTCAAGGGGCAGATGCGGGCCGGCAAATACCGGGTTGAGATCACCGCGCGCCGTTCTGGATGCCACAAGCGGGTCACCAAGAAGCGCAGCTGGAAGTTCACTTCACCCAGTCTCGGACTCAAGGCGATCCCGGTCAGTACCCGGATCAACGACAACATCGGTGTCGTTCGTTTCGCTTTGCGGCCGGTCAGGCGCACCCAGGTTGGTCAGGTCCGTGTTTCATTGATCGGTCCCGGTGGCGGAGTGATCAGCCAGCAGGTGATCCCGGATGTCAACGGCCACCAGATCGTTGCGGAGCTGCCAATCAGCGGCAAGCTGAGACCAGGCAAGTACCGGGTTCGACTTAACGGAGTCGACTCTTCAACCGGTCAGTATCGCCAGTCCACGCAGACATGGCGTTTCGGTCGCGGCGGTGGCGGCGCCAAACCTGTGGAAACCACCGGTCAGATGACCCAGAAGGTCGCGGTCGACTGGTCCGGTGGCGAATGGGAAGGTCGCCAGGTCGCGGGGTTCATCGCCCCTGGCATCGGCTACGGAGAAGTCGTCTGCAGCCCCTACCAGCAGTGGCTTCGCTTCTATCCGTCAAACGGTTCGCGCGAGACCGCGATGATGACCTGGACCTACAAGAGCTGGGATTTCGGCAAGGGCATTGAGAAGGCCATCCGTGAAGCCAAATTCGTGGATGGTTCCGGCCCTGACTTCCGCGAAGGCTTGAACAAGTTCGAGCCGCCCGAGAAGCATTCGACCGGCACTTTCCAGGGGATCATTTCGGACCGTGGTCCGATCAACGGTCCCGGCGGCCCGGCCGGGCTGGCACCCCCGACAAGCTTCGATCTTGACTGGGAATGGGATTTCAGCAAGGCGGCGCAGTCCTACTGCCATGTGAACGCGACGTTCCGGACCCAGACCGACCAGATCACCGATCCACTGGCCCGGTCGGTCCAGATCGTCTGGCGGGGCGAAGCGAACGCGACCGACGAGAACACGGTGAGTTCAGTTGGCTTCCCTGACCTCGGCAATGTCCAGGCTGTCTGCAAACCCGGCTACAACGGTGTCCGGAGGCTGATCGTGGACGGCGCGGTTGGCGGTCGTGTCTTCACTCGCGAAGGCTCAGAGGACTACGCTGTCAGCCAGGAGGACGGTCCTCTGATCATGCGGCTCCCGTCCAACGGCATGCTCTTCGTCCAGATGGACAACGGGGATCGGATACTCGTTTCCTCGCGCTGGAAGACCAACGATCCGGTTTCATCGAACAACTGGTGTGTCGTAGCAGGCCAGATTTACAGCCCGTCGTAGTTTCGCGGTTAGAATGCTCCCGTGGGTTCCGAGACCGGACACACGGATGGGGTGGCAATCGATGACCTGAGGGCTTCGGTGGCCCGGGTGAGCCTTGAAGTACAGGCGCTCGCCGGAAAGGTAGAAGATCTTGTCGCGGCTGTTGAGACGCTCGCGCCGAAATCCTCCGATTCAACCCCCGCTCCGCCTGCCCCCAGAGTCGTGGACGACGGAGACATCGCGGTAACGGTTGCTCCACTGCCGGAACTGGCGATGGCCGCGGTTGCTGAAACCGCGTTGCGCGGACTTGATTCCGTCAACAGGGTGGTCTCGGTCGAACGATCCAACAGCCAGGCCACGTTCGTGCTCGGAGTTGAAGACGGAGGGGACCTTGTCTCCGAGATGCGGCGAGCGATGCCCGTGCCGATCACGGTTGATCGCGCTACGGATGGTTCGATGAAGGTCGTGCTTGAGTGGTCCTGGGGAAGGTCCGCTTCCCGAGCAGGCTGAACTGTGATGCGCGTTGGCTGAACGAATTCCGCGTGATCAGAGCCTGAGCCGCATCTACGGTTCAGGCGCGCTCTTCGCGGCAGCCTACGGCAACGTTGGATCCTCGATCTACTACGCGCTCGGCGTGACCGCAGCCTTTGCGCTGGGCCTTACTCCCGTCGCGTTCATGATCGCCGGCCTGATCTTCATCTGTACCGCAGCGACCTATGCGGAGGCCACGGTGATGTACCCGGAAGCAGGGGGGTCTTCATCCTTCGGTCGCCACGCCTTCAACGAACTAGTCAGCTTCATTGCCGCGTGGGCGCAGATGCTGAACTACACGATTACGGTCGCCATTTCGGCCTACTTTGTGCCGCATTACCTGGCTGTGTTCTGGCCGGTTCTCGGACAAAGCCCAGGTGACATCATCGGCGGTGCGATCGTCATCGTGTTCCTGGCCTGGCTCAATATCCGTGGCGGCCAGGAATCGGCCCGACTGAACATCATCCTCGCCGTGGCCGACCTCGCGACCCAGGTGGTCCTGGTCGGAATCGGGATGTTTCTCGTTTTCAACACCGATGTGCTCGTCTCGAATATCCATCTCGGCGTTGCCCCGACCTGGCCAGATTTCGCACTCGGCATCGCGGTCGGGATGATCGCCTACACCGGTATCGAAACGATCTCGAACATGTCCGAGGAGGCCAAGGATGCGGCCCGGTCGGTTCCGCAGGGTGTTGCGCTGGTAGTGGTTGCGGTACTCGCCATGTATCTGTTCATTCCGATCGTGGCCCTGTCCGCGATGCCGGTTGAGTTAAATCAGGCTGGCGAATATGTGACAGAGCTCGGCACCACGTTCGCCGACGACCCGATCCTCGGCATTGTCGAGAACCTTGGCTTATCGTCCGGTCTCACCGACATTCTGCGGGTATATGTCGGTGTTCTCGCGGCGGTGATTCTGGTTATCGCAACCAACGCGGGCTTGATTGGGGTTTCGCGGCTCAGCTACTCGATGGGTCAGTATCGGCAACTGCCGGAAGTGATCCGCCAGATCCACCCGACCTACCGTACGCCGTACATAGCGATCATTTTCTTCGCGATCCTCGCAATCGTGACCCTGGTTCCAGGACAGGCCTCCTTCCTTGCCACGATGTATTCATTCGGGGCGATGCTCTCATTCACGATCGCCCACGCTGCGGTGATCAGACTCAGACAGAAGGACCCGGACCGTGAACGCTCCTGGAAGCCACGGGCCAACTTCAGGTTTCGGGGATCTCTGATTCCTCTGACCGCAGTTCTTGGTGGCTTCGGAACCTTCGCTGCCTGGCTTGTCGTCATGGCTCTGAATCCGGTCACCCTGGCCGTCGGAATGGTCTGGGTGGCACTCGGGCTGGCCGGGTATGTGATCTACAGGCGCCACCAGGAGCTGCCGCTCACCGGCACTGTCAAGGTACTGCTGCCGGAACCGCTCGGGGTTGAAGAAATCGAGTACAAGTCGGTGATAGTCGCTTTCCCCGCCGATCAGCCCTTCTCCGAGGAAGTGATGGCCACGGCCGCGAAACTGACCTCTGACCGGCGCCGGGGAATTCACATCACCGCGCTGCTTACGGTGCCGACCCATCTGCCACTTGAAGGTGCGATGGTCGACGAGGAAAAGGAGGCTCAGAGCAAAATTGAGCGGGCCAAGCTGATTGCCGGATTGAGAGTGTCCGGGCGGGTGGAAAGGGTACGACCCGGACAGGAGGGATATTTCATCGCGCGTCAGGCAAGGGCCTCGAAAGCGGCTGCCATCGTGATCGGCCTTCGTTCCCGACGGGGTGTTCCGCAATACGGAAAGACACTCGAAACAGTGATGCGGGAGCGACCCTGCCGCGTAATCGTTGTCTCGGAAGGGCCGGGAACGGTTGAAGGTACACCGGCGACCGAGCAGGTGACCGCGTGAAGCAGGGGGGTGTCTACGACCGCTCGATCCGGACATTCTCGATTGTCTATCTGGCGATCGGGATCGTGATCCTGACCATGACGCTGATCCGGGGTGGCGGGCCCACATCGGTCGGCTTCCTGATCGGCATCGCCTTCATCGGAGTCGGAGTGGGGCGCTATCTGATTCAGCGCAAGGTGGCCGGCCAGGGGAATCCGGAAGAGTGAAGCTGAAGGATGTGAAGATCCCGGAGAAGGCACCTCAGTCAGGTGCGCTCTGGTTATTGATCGTCACCTATGCGGCGGTCGGTTTCTCGATCTATTTCGCACTCGGCGTCGTAGCGAAGCGTGGCCTCGGGCTGACGCCGCTGATCTTTGTCGCGACCGGTCTTCTGTTCGTAATCACGATCTTCACCTACTTCGAAGGCAGCGCGATGTTGCGGGAGCGGGGAGGATCCTCCTCCTTCGCGAGACATGCCTTCAATGAACTCGTCGCTTTCGTCGCCGGCTGGGTGATCCTGCTCGACTATCTCATCGTGATTGCTCTGGCCGTGCTTTCGGTTCCGCACTATCTGCGACCGATCACCGGTGACCTTGGCGGAACAATCTGGGTGCCGATCGTGATCGCAGCGGTTGTTCTCTACATCACGATTCTCAACACCCTCGACATCCCCGCCCGCCGCCGGCCCCGATTCCTGCTCGTACTTGCCGGCGCCGATCTGCTCACCCAGTTGCTGGTAGTCGCGGTCGGCGCTTTCGTGGTCATGGATCCGGAAAGCCTCACCCGTCACGTCGAGCTTTTCAGCAGTCCGGCGCTGAAAGATGTGGTTTACGCCGCGGTGCTGGCGATGCTGGCCTATGCCGGAATCGAAGCAGTCTCGAATCTCGCTCCTGATCTGGATCTGAATCCCCGGCAGTTCACAAGGGTGGTCACCAGAACCTTCTGGATTGTGCCGCTGCTCTATGCGGCGATGGCGGCGGTCGCACTGATGGCCCTGCCGGTGTTCATCGGGCCGAACGGTCCCGAAACGGAACTAGGCACCACCTATATCGAGGCGCCGGTATTGGGGGTGGTGGAAGCGTTCCGGCCCGACTGGCTTTCGAACCTGCTCCAGTGGCTGGTAGCGATCGTTGCTGCTGGCACGCTGATCTGGGCAGCGAATACGGCGATGCTGGGAGTTGCGCGGCATACCTACACGCTGGCTGTCAACCGACAGATTCCCAGCTGGATCGGCCAGCTCGGCCGCCGTTACGAGGTTCCCTACAAGGCGATAATTATCTGTGCGATCGCAGTTTTCGGCCTGGCACTAATCGGCGACTTCGAAATGCTGGCAGGGATCTATGCGTTTGGGGCGACCCTGGCGATTACGATCGCTCACCTTTCCGTCCTCAAGCTGCGAAGGACCATGCCGGATTCCGAGCGGCCGTTCCGGGCCCCGCTGAACTTTGGCTTCGGAGGTGTCCAACGGCCCCTGACCGCGGTTATCGGGGCTTTGCTCAGCAGCCTCGCCCTGGTTTCCGTGCTGCTATTCCACGATTCCGCCCGCTGGGTCGGGCTTGGCTGGCTGGCGATCGGTCTGGTCGGGTATGTGGTCTACCGAAGGGTGATCGAGCAGGTCAGCCTCACTCGTCAGGTCACGGTGGATGCCCATGCCCTGACCCGCCCGCGCGTGTCGATCGACTTTCACAACATCCTGGTGCCAATTTTCGGCACGGCGCTGGACGATGACATCGTCTCGACCGCGGGCCGGATGGCCGCTGAGGAGGATGACCAGGCCGAAGAAACGCATTCTGTTCTCACGATCCTCTACCTGATCGAGATTCCGTTGAAGCGGGGGATCAAGGATCCCCTGCCGGAAGAGGTGGCTGACGAAGCCCAGCGGGCAACCAACCGCGCCCGGGAAGTCGCCGATGAGTACGGAGATGTCGAGGTGAGGGTAGAGATTGGCCGGGTCCGTCGCCTCGGCACAGGCATTGTTTTCGCGGCCAGACGTCTGAACGCCGACGCGATCGTGATGGGCGCGGAGCCTCCCAGCCCGATCAGGGGCGGGGCCCGCCTCGGCGGGATCGGCGACTACCGGCCCGAGGAGATCGGTCCGGTCACTGCCTATGTACTGAAGCGCTCGCCTTGCCGGGTGCTCCTGACCGCGCCCGGTTCATAGAATGAGCTCATGTTCGTTCTGATCGTCGGATGTGGCCGGGTCGGGTCCAGTGTTGCCCGTTCGATGCTGGCTGATGGCCACACCGTTTCCTGCCTCGATCAGGATCCGGAATCCCACGCCCGGCTGGAGGTTGGCCTCGACACTTCCTGGGAGGAAGCCGGTGGTCAGTTCACCGTCGGCACCGCGCTTGAAACCCAGGCGCTGGAGGAGGCAGGGATCGTCGAAGCGGACGCCTTTGTCGCCGCAACCAACGGAGACAACACGAACATCGTGATCTCGCAGATCGCCCAGCGCCGATATGAGGTGGACACTGTTATCGCCCGTATTCTCGATCCGCTCCGCGCCGAGTGGTACCGCGAGCAGGGGTTGAAAACGATTTGCCCGACCAAGGTGGCCATAGAAATGCTGGAAGACAAGCTGCGCCGCGCGGCCGTTCCGACCTCCCCGGATGCCGGCACCGCGGAGTTCGTGGATTCACCGCCGGCGTCACCGGCCGATGGGGACGGCGAGTAGATGTACGTGATCGTCGCCGGAGCCGGCAAGGTTGGCGTGAACCTGACCCGGGAGCTGCTCGGCCAGGGTCATGAGGTCACGCTGATCGAGAACCGCCGGCAGCGCTACCAGGGTGTCGAGCAGCTGCTCGAACACAACATCCTCTACGGTGATGCTTCCGAGTTGTGGGTGCTGGAACGGGCCGGAATCGAAAGGGCCGACATGGTCATCGCCGTCACGGGTGATGACGAGGACAACATCCTGATCTGTCAGGTCGCGAAAGAAAAGTACGGGATCGAACGGATCATCGCCCGGGTCAACAACCCGAGCAATCGCGCCCACTTCGACCTGCTCGGCATCAAGCCCGTGGTTTCGGCTACCGAACTGATCCTGCGGTTGCTCGAGCACGAAGTGCC
>JAGQUU010000114.1 GCA_020438345.1 Solirubrobacterales bacterium
AAAACATAGCCGGGAGAGTTTATTTGTCGGAGCTATCTCGGGGCGCTTCGCACCTTAGGATGGTCCGCTCATGATCGAACTTCAGTCTCACTCCGTTATTTCTGATGGCCAGCTCGAACCGGCAGGCGTGGTTGAGGAAGCCGCGAAGGCCGGGGTAGAGGTGCTGGCGCTGACTGACCATGATGGTGTGGCCGGTGTTCCCGAAGCGGTCGAGGCTGGCGAGCGGCTGGGGGTGGAGATCGTTCCCGCAGTCGAGATGTCATCCGTCCACGAATACGCCGAGGATCTCCATATCTGCGGCTACTGGGTGGATGTGGAGAAGATCACTCCGGCCTGCGAGCGGGCACAGGAGGAAAGGCGCAACCGGGCGAAGGTGATCGTCCAGAATCTGCGCGATCACGGCTTCGATCTCACCTTCGAGGATGCGGTCCGCGAAGCCGGCGCCGCGGACGCGATTGGTCGCCCCCATATCGCCAGGGCGGCCGGGGCGACGGGCAATCTCGGACCCTTTTTCGAGGAGTGGCTCGTCCCGGGTGCCAAGGCTTTTGTTTCCCGTGAGTGGCCTGATGCGAACCAGGCCTGCGCCCTGATTCGTGAGGCGGGTGGTGTTCCGGTGATCGCTCACCCCTATTGGGACATCAAGGTTCCAGAGCAGGTCGAGGAGCTGATCCGTGCGCTCGATATCGGTGGTATCGAGGTCTTCTATCCGTCACACACCAAGAAGCAGACCCGGCATCTGCTGGATCTGGCCGATGAACTCGGGGTCACCGCGACCGCCTCATCCGACTTTCACGGCCCCACACACAAGACGTTCAGCCGCTTCGGCGCCTATCAGACCTACGACCTCGGCCAGCCCGAAGTCCCCCCGAAACCCTGAACACCGGCCGGCCGGCATCTGGGTTGAAGAATCGGCCACATAGCGTCCCATTCTTCAATCCAGACGCGCCGGGGTCGCGTGGACTAGGCCGGTCGGGCCCTGATCCGGTCTTGATCCGGCTGATCGGACCTGATCCGGCGTTGATCCGACCCTGATCGGGCCAGATTGTGCGCTTCTGTCAGGAGGCGACGGCGGCCGGAATGAGCTGGCGCTCTTCCAGATAGGCCAGCAGGCGGGCGGCTGACTCTTCCGGTTCCTCGTCCTCTGTCTTGAGGGCGATCTCGGGGTTCTCCGGGGCCTCGTACGGGTCGGAGACGCCGGTGAACTCCTTGATCTCGCCAGCGAAAGCCTTGGCGTAGAGACCCTTGACGTCACGTTCGGCACAGGCGTCGACCGAAGCTTCGATGTAAACCTCGATGAAGCGTTCACCCATCAGGTCGCGGGCTTCCTGGCGAATCTCGCGATAGGGCGAGATCGCAGCCGTAATCACCGGGACACCATTGCGGGAAAGCAGATCGGCGACAAAGGCTATCCGGCGGATGTTGATGTCGCGATCTTCCTTCGAAAAGCCCAGGCCCTTCGAAAGGTTCTCGCGGACGATGTCCCCGTCGAGGATCTCAAGTCGCGAACCACGCTTGGTCAGCTCCTCGGCAACGATTTCGGAAATGGTTGTCTTGCCTGCACCGGAGAGACCGGTGAACCAGAGGGTGAATCCCTTGCTTTCTGACATTGGTTAGTTGTCCTCCTTGTACGAGTCGATCAGAATCTGGGCAACCTCGGGCCGGGAAAACTCGGGCGGCGGCATCTCGCCATTGCCAAGCATCTCGCGGACCTTGGTGCCGGAAAGGAAAAGGCGGTCTTCGGCGTCATGGGGGCAGGTCTTGTTCGAGGCAAGCCCCGCACATTCGTTGCACCAGAACGTGTGCTCGAACATCAACGGCTCGATGCCGAGCTCGAGGACGTCGATTCCGTCGAAGATCTTCTGGGCGTCGTAGGTGCCGTAGTAGTCACCGACACCTGCGTGGTCTCGGCCAACGATGAAGTGGGTACAGCCGTAGTTGCGGCGAACGATCGCGTGCAGCACGGCCTCGCGGGGACCGGCGTAGTGCATCTTCGACGGATTGACACCGAGGATGACCCTGTCGTTCGGGTAGTAGTCCTCCATCAGCAGCTCGTAGCACTTCATCCGTACGTCCGCCGGGATGTCCCCGGCTTTGGTCTTGCCGATCAGCGGGTGGATGAACAGGCCGTCGGAAACCTCTAGGGCGGCCTTGGTCAGATATTCATGGGCGCGATGGATCGGATTGCGTGTCTGGAAAGCAACGACGCGCTTCCAGCCGCGGTCGGCGAAGGCCTGCTTCGACTCGGCCGGGGTCAGGTAGCGTCGCTGGAAAGCTTCTTCGTGATCCGGCAGTGCATCGACCTGGATCGGGCCGGCGATGCAGCGGGCGCCTTCCTCGTGAATCGCCGCGACCCCCGGATGCTCGAGGTCATCGGTCAGGTAGACCGACTTCGCCTCATGCTTGATGTCACGTTCGAAAATCTCCTCGACGGTGATCGAGCCGAGCGCCTTGCCTTCGTCGGAGGTCAGGCTGATTACGTCGCCGACCGCGCATTGCATATCGGTCGGCAGGGTGATCGGAATCGGCCAATAGTCACCTTCCGCGGTCCGCATTTCGTCGCAGACTCGCTGCCAGTCAGCGGAGCCCTGGAAGCCGGTGAGGGGGGCGAAGCCGCCGTTGCCGATCATCTCGAAGTCGGCGGTCTGTCTCTCGGAAAGCTGGAGCACTTGTTCAGTCATGGTCACGCTCATGTAGTGGGGAATGTTGACAGGGAAAGTGGAGAATCGAGCAGACTAGCCGCTTTCAAGGCCGGATGTGGCCTCACGGTGGCTAGTTGATGCCGCACTCTGTCTTGCCGGAACCGGACCAGCGCCCGTCACGGGAGGACTGTCCGGGAAGAACCGGGCGGGTGCAGTGGGTACAACCGATCGAAGGATACCCCTGGTCATGGAGCGGGTTGTAGGGGATGTTGTGCTTGTGGAGGTGAGTCCAGACATCACGCTCGGTCCAGTCCGCGAGAGGGTTCAGTTTCCAGATGTTGAAGCGCTTGTCCCAGCTGAACTTGGGGGCATTTGCCCTGGTCGCGGAATCTTCACGGCGAATGCCGGAAACCCAGCAGTCCACAGTGCCCAGCGCCCGACGCATCGGGTCGACTTTGCGGATACCGCAGCAGGCATCGGGATCCGTCTTCCAGAGTTGGTCGCCGTACAGACTGGCCTGCTCTTCGGGGCTTATGTTGTGCCAGCGCTCAAACTCGACGTTGAAGTGCCGGGCAAGGCGGTCGCGTGTCTCGTAGGTCTCGGGAAAGAGAAAATCTGTGTCCAGGTAAAAGAACCGGGCCCGGGGATTAATCTCGGTGGCCAGGTGCATCACAACCGAGCTGGTCTTCTGGAATGAACAGGCGAGGTAGATGTCCTCACCGAACTGCTCGAAGGCCCAGACCAGCAGTTCGCTGGCACTCATCGGTTCAACCCGGGCGGCTTCCGCCTCTGCGTCAAAGCGCGCAGCAAGCGCACGGGTGGCTTCCTCTGCCTTCCGCGCTGCGTCAGCTTCCGCCGGGCTCATTGTCGTGGACGGTTCCATCGGAGTCGCTCTAAACGGCGCACTCACCCTCACCGCGCTCAACCTTGTAGGGGTCGGAGCGCTGCCAGTCGATAAACATCTGCATCGTGTCGAGACTGAACTCGACCGGCATGGTCAGTTCCTTCACCTCTTCCTCCATGCGGGCCGTGCCGACCCTTTCCACGAATTCGTTGAAGTTCTCGCCTTCTTCGCGGTCACTCTCGTACAGGCGGATCCATCTTTCAACCGCATCGGGAACCCGCCGGGCAGGCAGGCGCGACTTGAGGCGGGTGCCATAAATAGTGTCGCCGTCCGTGTACTTGCCGGCCAGGTGGGGCACATATGCGGGGATGGTCTTGCCACCGACTTTGAGCGAAGCCCCGTAGAAACCGATGTTGGCGATGTGGTGCTGGCTGCAGCCGTTCGGGCAGCCGCTCATCTTGATGTGAATCTCACGGGTCAGAGGGTCGGTGATATTCATCGATTCGACCCGTTCCTGGATTGCCTGGTTGAGGCCCATCGAGGAGGTGATGCCCATCTTGCAGGAGTCCGTTCCGGGGCAGGAGACCACGTCGGTGATCCGCCGCGGTCCGACGTCGTCGAGGCCGAGGTCGCCAAGTCGTTTCCACACGTCATAGAGAGACTCTTCGCGAACCCAGCGCAGGACGATGTTCTGCTGGACGGTCATCCGAGCGAAGCCGCCGGTGTAGTCCCGCATGATCTGGCCGAGGCCGCGGAACTGTTCCGGGGTCAGATCCCCCCGGACCACCTTGACCTCGACCGTGTAGAAGCCATCCTGCCGCTGCGGCTGGACATTGGCTTCGAGATAACGGTCGAATTCGGTCCGATCACCATTCGGTGAGCCCGTCGCGGGCAGCGGATCGGTCAGCGAAGCCTCTTCGTCGGCGTCAACAACCAGATGGTCGATCGTGAAATCGCGTTCGTTCACCCAGTCGCCCTTGAGCTCGTCATCGACCATGCGACGGACCTCATCGATTCCGACCTTGTCGACCAGGACCTTGATCCGTGCGCGAGCCCGGTTCGGTCTGAGCCAGGCCTGTCTGTCGTAGACGCGGAGGATCGCTTCGGCATGCTTGAGGAAGTCGCCGTTGTCTGCTTCGACGAAGTCGTAAATAGTCGGAGCGACGCGGGGCATGATCGAGGTACCCCCGCCGACTCTGATCTCGAAGCCCTTCACGCCATCTCTGATCCGACTGAGCATCGCGATGTCGTGGATACCGCTCATCGCCCGGTCGGCATCCGAACCGGTGAAGGAAGTCTTGATCTTTCGAGGCATCAGCTGGGTGGTGGGATGCCGGACGAAATAGCGGGTATACGCACCCGCGTACCGGGTCGGGTCGAAGATCTCGTCTTTGGCGACGCCGGCCCACGGGTCGCCGGTCACGTTGCGGACCGTGTTGCCGCAGCCCTCGCGGGAGGAAAGACCGCTCGGCGCGAGGTCACGCAGCATGTGAACCATCTGATTCAGCGGGATGTGATGGATCTGGATGTTCTGCCGGGTAGTGATGTGCCCCTTGTTGAGCGGAGCGTAGGTTTCGACTGCGTCGGCGAAAGCATCCATCTGTTCCGGTGTGACGCCACCAAAGGGCAGCTTCACGCGGACCATCTGCACGCCGGGCTGGCGCTGACCGTAGACCCCCTGCTTCAGCCTGAAGCCGATGAACTGGTCCTCGGGCGTGTTGCCATCGAGGAACTCGTTCGCTTCACCCTCGAAGTCAACGAACTCGTTCTCGATGATCGGGATCACATGACCAGGAACATTCTCGTATGTCTCCGGGTTGGTGAGGGTCCCCAGCCTGCCCTTGCCGGTCTGGAGCTTGCCTTCTTCCTGCTCGATCCCCTTGTCACCGGGCTTCGGCTTCGGCTTGTCGGCGGGCTTCGGTTTGGGCGGGGCCGAAGTGGGCTCCAATTTTGATTCCTCCTGCTGCGAAAAGGGCTTGGCTGCTGAAATGGACTGATAACGGTAGCAAAAAGGGCCAAACCTGACCGGATTTCAGGGATTACTTACCTCCGTGCAGCTCACTCAGGGTTGGCAAGCGGCCGGGATGGCGGTATCCCCGGAAAACCGTCGCTGCATTCCACATTCACAGGTTGGGAGAACTCCCGGTCCCGAACCGGTCCTGTGAAGGGGTGGTCCATCAATCGTTGCGGCTAGTTGCCTGCTGCGCGAGCCTTGGCTTCGAGGATCGCCGCGGCTTCGCCTGGTTCGGCCACGTAACCGTCGGCGGGCTCGATCGGCTGGCCGTCCTCGATCCACTGGGCGATACCGCCCGACAGGTTGTGGACGTCATAGCCGGCGTTGGAAAACGCTTCCGCGGCCATGCCGGAACGGTTGCCGATCCGGCAGTAGAACACCACGGTCTGGCTCTTGTCGAGCTCATCCTGCCGGTCAAACAATTCCTCGAGGCCAATCCGCTCGGAATCGGCAAGGCGGGCGGCTTCATGCTCGTGCGCGGTGCGGACGTCAATCAGGCGGGCGCCGCCTGCGATCAGTTCGGCCACCTCGGCTGAGCTGCGCTGCCAGGTCATTGCTTCGGTGCTATCTCCAGTGTCGGCCATCGGGCCAAGATTACAAGCAGAAAGGATCTATGCCCGCCTTGCCAAACCGATCCGGCCAACCCACCGGAAGAAACCAAAGCCGGGGCGGGGCCCGGAGGACGGGTTCCCGATCCGGACAAGCACTGTTCTGGTACCGGGACTCACGGGACCATCAGCTCCTCTACCCGAAAGACGTCGGCACGCGAAGAGACAAAGTGGGGCAGCAGGTCGAGCGCATCATTTGCGTCGTCGGCCTCGACTCTCCACCAGGTCTGGTGTCCGCCAAAGAGACAGGCGGATGGCGTGGTTCTCCCGCGCAGCGGGCTGCTGAACCCGTGCCACGCTGCCATTGAGGCTGCGCATTCTGCCGGATCGTGTTTGTGATGAATGATGTATTGGGCCATGAACAGATCTTCGACCCGGGCGGGGGTTTCCACATCAGGGTGCCACCCTGATTTCCGGTCCGTACTGCCCGGGCCGGTTCGGGGCTGACTGCTTCTCCAGGGTCCGGGCCACTTCCACCCGGGAGGAAACACCGAGCTTGGCAAAGATGTTCCGCAGGTGGGTCTCGACCGTTTTCTGGCTCAGGAACAGGGTCTCCGCGATTTCCCGGTTGGTTTGCCGGTCCACCACAAGATCGGCGATCTCTCTTTCACGCTGGGTCAGGGATTCGACGCCGCTCTCTCCACTACCGGCGGTAGAGCGCCGGTAGATCGTTTTGCCCATTCCGCGTAGCATCTGCTCGCAGAGCTTCTGGCCGCGGATGGCCCCTAGCCTGGTGAAGCCCTCGAGGGCGGCCTCGAGTTCGGCAATTGCTTCCTCGGGTAGTCCTTCCCCCGCCAGGCTTGCGCCGACGGCGATCCGGGCAAATCCGGCATCGACCGGTGCCCTGGCCGCTTCAGCGAGGACTACTGACTCACGCGCTTTCCCGAGGGCGAGCGCCGTGTCGCCGGTCGCGAGGCCGAGTGAAGACCGAGCCCGGAGCGCATGCGCCCGGGCGAGGGGATTGTCGAATTCTGTCGCCCGCTCTTCGGCGAGCAGGCAGACCCTGGCCGCGTCCTCCTCTTTCCGCAGCGCAATCAGGATTTCCGTCTGGAGAGCGAGGAACCCGGTTCTCCAGCTCCCGGGGATCTTCTCCAGTGCTTCGCCGCCAGCCGCCCCGGTCAGGGTCGAAAGTGCTTCTTCGCGACGACCCTTCGCGTCCAGCGTCGCGGCCCGGATCACGCCGGACCAAACCTTGACCACGCCCGATTCCTGAGTGGCGACGAGTTCGATGCTTTCGGCGCTGAGTCTTTCGGCCTCGTCGAGATCGCCCTCCCGCAGGGCGAGAGACGCCCGGCTGAACAGACTCCAGGCAAGGGCATGGTCGTTCTTGGAAAGACGGGCTGCGTCGATCGCTCCGTCGAGGATTTCACGGGCAAGATCGAACTGGCCGCTGTTACTTGCCGCCGTACCGACCGCGGGGTAGAGAGCAGGGAAATGCTGGCTCTGTCCGGTTCGTCTCGATCCCTCGATTGCCATCTGCCCGTGTTCAATCACATCGTCGAATCGTTCGAGATAGAGCTCGGCCCCGACGAGCCGGACGAGCCCGTCCACGTTGATGTCCAACTGATCGTCGGTAAATCCGGCGAAGGCTGCTGCGGCCGCATCGGCGCATTCGCGGGCTTCCTCGATCGGTCCCGCGAAGGCGGTGCACAAGGCTCTGGTTGCCTGGGCGACAGCGAGGTACTCCGGGTCGGTCTGTTCGCGGGCGGCAGCGAGTGCGCGACCGGACCAGTCGTTCATCTCCCCGAACTCGTTGCGGAGGAAAGCGTCATTGGCGAGGCTCATCATGACTTCAATAGCGTGAATCGATTTGCGGCTCTGGAGCTCTTCCAGCAACCCGGTCAGGCGCTGATGGGCAGCCTGATGCCGGCCGAGCAGTTCCTCCAGAGAAGCGCAGGCGGAAGCGAGCGTGACCCGCTCTTCGACTTTGTCCTCCGGCAACAGGGAGCCAGCAATCTCGAGCGCCTCAAGAGCATCATCAAAGCGGCTCACGGCCGCAGCCGCCGAAGCCTTGGAGCCGAGCACGGTGAGCCGGAAGCGCGGGTGGCCTTCCGGCATGATCCGCAGCGCCGCATCGCACCATTTGACAGCGAGGTCCGGCGCGGCAGCCCGGGCTTCCGCAGCCGCAGTTGCGATTGTCAGAGCCGATTCCTCATCACCCGGGCGGGCGGAAAGAACCAGGTGTCGAGCCTGCTCACCGGCCGGTGCGGCAGATTCCGCGAGGACCGAGGCGGCCTTCTCGTGATTTGCGAGTCGGGTACCCGGCATGATCGATTCGTAGATTGCCGCCCTGACCAGGGGGTGACGGAACGCAAACCGGCGGGGAATTTCGGTTGGCTTGACCAACCCTTTGCGGTTCAGTTCGTCCAGGGCGAGGGAGCTGTCCCCGCCAGGGCAGGTGATGCGATCGACGAGATCGATGTCGAAAGGGTCACCAGCTATCGCCGCCGCCTCAACGAAGGATCGGCCATCCGGGCTGAGGGTTGAAACCTCGGTTGAGATAGCGGCTGCCACCGTGTCCGGTACCGCGCGGCCGGATCCGACCGAGGCTCCGGTCCGGAGCAGCTCTTTCGAGTAAAAGGGGTTTCCGCCTGTTTGGGAAAAAACGGTTTCACACCTGGCCTCGGGCAGGCCGATCAGGCTGGCGGTCTGGGCGAGGTCGAGAGGGCCGATCTCAATCCGGGTGATCAGGCCGGGAATGGCAAGGGAGCTGGCGAGAGTAGCGTCGAGCTGGCCGCTGCGATGGGCGAAGGCGAGCAGGATCCCGGCCTGCGGCGGACGCCGGACCAGATGCCCGACCAGTTCAAGGGAAGCCTGGTCGGCCCAGTGGAGGTCATCGAGGATCAAGGCGAGCGGAGCTTTGCCGGAAAGCCGCTCAAGCAATTCCCTGATCGCGTGGTGAACCCGGAACCGTTCAGTGACGATTGACGGGCCGCCGGTTTCGCTACGAAAGGAGGCGAGTGAGGGGAAGACCCCGGCCAATACCCCGGCCGTATCCGGACCGAGTCTGCCGATCGCTCTCGGGTCCAGCGCCATCAGGTAGGCGTCGAGCGCATCGATCACCGGACCGAAAGGAAGCTCGGATTCAAATTCCGCTGCCGACCCGCGCAGTACCAGCCACCCGTTCCGGTCGGCCCTCAGGTCGAGCTCGTCCAGCAGCCGCGACTTTCCGATGCCCGGTTCGCCCTCGATCCGGAGCAGCCGAAAGTCGCCTTCCGACACGTCAGCCAGCAATCCGTTAACGGCTTCCAGTTCCCGGTCCCGTCCGATCAACTCGTCCATGCGGGAATACTCACCGCCGGGACCCGGATTTTCATCAGGGACGGACCCTGATCTTTCTCAACCCGACATCAGCCGGATTGCTGCTCGATAGCCCTCGCAACTTCAACCCTTGAATAAACGCCGAGCTTCGCGAAAATGTTGCGCAAGTGCGTTTCAACGGTCTTCTGGCTCAAAAAAAGCACTTCCGCAATTTCCCGGTTGGTCCTTCGGTCGACGACTAGCTCTGCGACCTCCCGCTCCCGCCCGGTTAGCGACTCAACACCGGTCTCGCCGGCCGGCACACCGGAGCGGCGGTGGATCTTCTGGCCCAACGCGCGGAGCTTCTTCTCGGCGAGCTTCTGCCAGCGACTCGCTCCGCATTCCGCGAAAACAGCGAGAGCCGATTCCAGTTCGGAGACCGCCAACTGGTCGTTGCCTTCTTCGCGGAGAGCGTCGGCGAGAGCGAACCTGCCGATTCCGGCATCGATACTGGCTCCGACTCCGAGGCTGAGGCCCACCGCTTCCCTTGCTTTTGCGGTTGCTTCGTCAATCGACCCGGAGGCGAGACTCAGGATCGAGCGGGCCCTGAGTGCCTGCGCCCGGCCCATAGCGTTGTCGAACTCTTCGGCCCGGGCCTCGGCGACAGCACAGATCCTGGCGGCATCATCCAGACGCTCCAGACCGACCAGTGTTTCGACTTCCATCAGCAGATATCCGATTCGCCAACTGCCGGGAATCTTCTCGAGGTTCTCGCCGCCTGCAGCTTCGGCAAGCACGCCAAGGGCTTCCTCCGGCCGACCCGACTGATCGATCACGGATGCCCGCATCACTCCGGACCAGGTCTTGACCAGACCGTCCTCCAGTGATTCGCAGATCCCGACGCTTTCGAGGCTGAGCTCGTCGGCGAATTCGAGGTCCCCCTCGGCGAGGGCGAGAGCCGAACGGTTGAAAAGGCTCCAGGCGAGGGATTGCTGGTTGTTCGAGATCCTTGCCCCTTCGATCGCGTCGTCGAGCACCTCACGGGCGACATCGAAATCACCGGTAGTAGTACCGGCCGTACCGACACATGGGTAGAGGATCGGGAAGTTCTGGCTCTGGCCGGTGCGGCGGGATGCTTCGATCGCAGCGTTCCCGTGGCGGATTGTTGCCTCGAACCGTTCCAGGTAGAGCTCGGCGCCAGTCAACCGGGCGAGCCCGACCACATTGCGGTCAATTGTCGCGCGATCAAAGCTCTCAAATGCGGCGGCAGCAAGGTCAGCATTCTCCCGGGCGACATCGATCGGACCGGTGAAGGATGCACAAAGTGCTCGTGTCGCCCAAGTGACCGCCCTTTGTCCCGGATCGATTTCCGGCTGGTCTTCGGCCATTTCCATCGCCCGGACCGACCAGGTCGTCATGTCTTCGAAGTCACCTCGGAGGAAGGCGTCGTGGGCGAGGTTGAGGGTCACCTCCAGGGCCTGGGTGGATCCGGCCTTTTCAAGGTCACCGAGCAGCCCGGTGAGGCGCTCGTTCGCGGTTTCATTCTCCCCGAGGAGCTGTTCGACAGAAGCGCAAGTCGAGGTGATTGAGACACGGGCTTCTATCTCGTCATCCCTCAGCATCCCGATCGCCTGCAGCAGCGCTGCCCGGGCTTCCTGAAAGCGGCTGATTGCCGCCGTCGCCTGGGCTTTCACTCCGAGTATCCGGAGATGAAATTCGGTGTCATCCGCCGGCATGATCCGGAGTGCTGCGTCGCTCCATTCGGCGGCCAGTGAAGGCGCGCTGACCTGCGCGTCGGTGGCCGCTTCACCGATCACCACGGCTGCTTCACGATCCCCGGGCCGGGCCGCGAGCACCAGGTGGCGGGCCTGTTCCGTCGCCGGGGCGGAGCGATCTGCGAGCGCGCCAGCCGCCTTCTCGTGATCGGCCAGCCGTGTCCCGGGCATCACCGATTCATATATCGCGCTCCTGACCAGTGGATGCCGGAACGCGAATCTTCGCGGTACCTCAGTTGGATGAATGAGTCCGCTCGATGTCAACTCGTCAATTGCCCCGGTCGGGTTGACGGCTTCACCGGTGATCAGCGCCGCCAGATCAATCTCGAAAGGGTCGCCGGCCACGGCGGCTGCTTCAGCGAAGCGTCGGCTACCTGGCCTCAGCGACGACATTTCAGCCGAGATCGCCGCAGCAACCGTGCCTGGAAGAGCCTGGCCGCGGCTGGGGTTGATTCCGGCCCGGGTAAGCTCGAGAGTGTAGAAAGGATTGCCCCCGGTCTGATCATGGATTGCCTTGGCCAGATGGGCCGGAATCCCGGTCAGTTCAGCCAGCTGTTCAAGGTCGAGGGGAGAGAGGGTGATTTGCTCCTGTGGTCCGCGGCCGGTTGCGAGCGCGGTCGCGAGGGACGGGTCGAGCAGTCCGGTGCGGCTGCTGATCGCCAAAAGGATTCCGGCCTGAGGCGGGCGCCGGAGCAGGTAGCTGATCAACTCCGTCGAAGCCTGGTCTGCCCAGTGGAGGTCATCCAGGATCAGGGCCAGCGGCGCCCTGCCGGAAAGCCTTTCAAGCAGTTCCCGGATCGCCATGTGGATCCGGAAACGTTCGGCCGTGACCACCATCTCCCGGTCCGGGTTCCGGAATTCGGCCAGGGCCGGGAAAACCTCCGCAAGTACCTCGGCGGTTTCCTTCCCAAGTCGGCTTACGGCCTTCGAATCGAGGGTGAGCAGATAGGCATCAAGAGCGTCAATCACCGTCCCGAAGGGCAGTTCGGATTCGAACTCGGCGGCTGAACCCCGCAAGACCAGCCAGTTGAACGAATTGGCCCTGGCGGCGAGCTCACCGAGCAGGCGGGTCTTGCCGATGCCGGGTTCGCCTTCGACGCCGAGCAGCCGGAACTCACCCTCGCCGGCCTCGTTGAGCAGCCGGTCGAGGGTGTCGAGTTCGGACTCGCGGCCTACCAGATCGGTCAGGTGACGTCCTTGCCTTCAATCAGGAATGCAACCCGGACATGGGCCCGGTACTCATCGAGATTCTCGCCGCGAATGCCGGTCGAAACTATGTCGACGGCACGGATGTTGCGGAGCGAATCCTGGGCCTGCTTCAGAGCCTGCTGGGCCGCATCGTCGGTTGAAACCCGGGAGCTGCCGACCAGCTCGATGATCTTGACTACCGCCATGACTCCTCCTCGGTTGGTTGGACCGGATCGTAGTTGCTTCGCTTCGGTGGTGTGAGAATCCCCGGATTGGATTCAGAAAGAACCGAGAGGACGGCCGGGACCAAAGGATTCCTTGGCTGAAACTCCCTCCTCGAGGGCAGCCTTGAGCCAGGGGTCCATGACACGATCCCCGACGGGCGCGGCAATCGCGGTGTCAGCGGTGAATCGCTGGATCGCAGCGGCGATTGCAGCGGCTTCGCGAGCGGTGGCGGGCTGGGTGATCTCGACCGGCATCGAGCGCGGATTCTAGGGGTTATGCTGCGCGAATGTCCGAGCCATCGCGGTCCAGGAACACTTTGGTCCCGGCCCCGGTTTGCTCCGCCTGATGTCGCAGCCGACCTCCACCAGCAGGTATTCCCGGGTCGCTCTGGCCCTCGCGGTGGTGGTGTGGACGGTTGTAGTCGGCCATTACCGGTCCAGCCTCGGCCTGATGGCCGACGACTGGTTGTTCATCACGTCGAATATGGATCGTGGCGCCGAAGGGTTCCTGATGCCCTACGCGGAGCACATCCTCATCTTGTTCGGTCTCGTCTACCGGTCGTTTCTCGAGGTGTTCGGGCTTTCGATGGCGGCTGCTTTCAACATCTTCGCGATGTTCATGAACGTCGTCGCAGTAGTTGCCGTGTTCATGTACCTGCGGCGTCTGGTGGGAGATGTGACCGCCCTGATCGGCGCCTTGGTGCTGCTCTTCCTGGGCGCGAGCTATGACCAGTTGCTCTGGTCCTTCCAATCCTGTTTCGCGCTTTCGATTGCTGCCGGGATCGGGGGCCTGATCCTGCTGCGCCGCGAAGGGCGTTTCACCGACCTGTTTGCCTGTCTTGCTTTGTCAGCCTCGGTCATGGCGCTCACGCTGGGGTTGTCCTTCGCCGCGGCGGCTCTGCTCGCCATCCTGCTTGCAGATGGTGCCCGACGGCGAATCCATGTGTCCCTGATTCCACTCGGGATTTTCTGTCTTTGGTACCTGGGCTGGGGAACAAGCGGTGAAGGCTACGTGTCGGTGGAAAACCTGATTCACACCCCCGTCTACGTGCTTGACGCTTTCGGCTACAGCCTCAGAGTTATGACCGGGACCTTCCGGATCGGCGGGGATGTCGGCACATGGATCGGCCGGGGCCTGGCTGTGGCAGCATTGTTGGCGATCGGAATCCAGGTCGGCCGGCGGCGTCAGTTACCGGCATCACTGCTGGTCGGTCTGGCGGCGGGGATCACCTTCTGGGGTCTGGCCGGGCTCAACCAGGTTCTTCCCTTGAGGACTTTCGATCAGTCGCGGTACCAGTTCCCCTCGGTGGTTTTCACTTTGATGATCCTCGGTGGCGGGTTTGAGGGAGTCAAGTTGGCCGTCCGGTTTCAGATATGCATGGCGGCGGTGGCCGTGGCCGCGATCTGGATTAACTGCCTGGCCCTGGCCGACGGTTACCGGGACGAGCTCAAACCGAACTCGGACCGATCACTGGCGAGTGTCATCTCGCTGGACCTGATGGGCCCGGATGCGGTTGACGGGAGTCTCGAAGTGCCGGTTGACCATTTGAACATCCTCAAGATGGATGCGGCCTCTTACTTTGCGGCCCGCGACCGGTTCGGATCCGGCCTCTGGAACGTGCCTGACCTCATGACCCAGGACGAGGCGGTTCGAACCGGGGTTGACCAGACGATCCGCTCCTCGCTTCCCTTTCCCGTGGAAGAGGTGCAGGCCAGGCCTCCTGGCACCTGTCACCAGTTGATACCGGGAGCTGACGGTAAGACGGCGGCGGTATCGCTCACCGGGAAGCTCTACTTCGCCTCCGAAGGCAGGGGTGCATTGATGACAGGCCGGTTCACAGATGGCGAACCCTTCGGGATCGCCGAGCTGCCCGCGAAATGGGTCCGGGTTTCCAGGCCACCTGGCGATCACCTTCACATTCCCTGGCGAATCAGCGCGATTGCCACGCGACCGGTCACGATCTGTTCTTCGGACTGACTCCGGGTCAACTGCAATATCTTGTTCCGATGCGGGAACGGACCGGCATAGGGAAGCTGGCAGGCAAGTCGTGGGTGGCTCCGGCGATTCTCGGTGTGGCGCTGGTTGTATGGGCGGTGGTAATTGGTTCCTATCGGTCCCATCTTGGCTTCCTGGGCGACGAATGGGGCTTCATCACCATGCGCCTGGACGGTGGCCCCGACGCCTACCTCGAACCGCACAACAGCAACATCGTGCTGCTGTTCATGCTGATTTTCAGGGGCCTCTTCGAGATATTCGGGTTGACCCATCCGTTCGGGTTTCATGTCTTCGCGATGCTCGTCTACATGACCATTCCGGTGGTCCTGTTCGGGTACTTGCGGATTCTGGTCGGCAGTGCCCTGGCACTGCTCGCGGCATTGGTCGTGCTCTTCCTCGGTGCCTGCACCGACAGCCTCCTGTTGATCTTCCAGTTCTGTTTCTCGATTTCGATCGCGGCCGGCATCGCGGCGCTGCTGGCACTTCGCCGGGGAGGGCGAAGGTGGGATATCGCCGCCTGTCTCCTGCTGGTGGTCTCTGTGCTGACCGTGACCCTGGGGGTTCCGTTCCTTGTGGCCGCGGCGGTCGTTCTCATGCTGGCCCCGGGGACGATCCGCCGTAGCTATGTGGTCCTGATTCCAGGGCTGCTTTTCCTGATCTGGTATCTGGGCTGGGGCCGCGGAGATGCGGTCACTCCCACATTCGACACCGTGCTCGCCACGCCCGAATTCATTTTCGACTCGTTCGCCTACAGCCTCGCGGTCCTGACCGGGACCTTCAGGGTCGAGGGATGGTTCGGGGATATCGTGCCGACGCTCCTGGCCATCGCTGTGATCGTCCTGGTCGTCTGGCGGGTCTGGCAACAGCGGCGTTTTCCGCCGGAGTTGCTGGTCGGTCTTGCCGCCGGTATTTCGTTTTGGGCGATGAACGGGCTCAGCCAGGACCCGGATCTGTTCGGTCTCAGAAACTACGACCAGAACCGCTACCAGTTGCCGAGTGTGATTTTCACCCTGATGATTCTGGGCGGGGCCTGGGCCGGGGTGAAACCGAAAGCCGGATTCAAGGTCGCGTTCTCTGCCTTGGCCGTGGTTGCGATCTGGGTCAACATGGCAAACCTTTCCGAGACTTACTCGAAACAGATGAGACCGGCTTCGGATCAGGCCCTGGCCAGCATGACTGCACTTGATCTGCTCGGACCGGAGATAGTTGACCCTTCCACCGAGGTCACGATCATCCCGTTCGGCGATTTCCGCATCTCCGCCGCCACCTACTTCTCGCTCAGGGACCGGTTCGGACCGGGCGGCTGGGATCCGTCCCGGGTCGAAGCTCAGCCCGACTCAGCCCGGTTGCTGGTTGATGGCGCAGTGAGGATGGTCCGTCCCTACCCGGTGGAAAAGGTTGTGGTGAGACCCCCAGGTCCCTGCCGGGTGCTGGAGCCCGCAAGGGACGGCGAGACAGCCGCGGTGCCCCTTGACCAGGTGCTTTATTTCCGCTCGAACGGCAAGGGAGTCCTCAAGACCGGTCGCTTTGCTGAGGGTGAACCGGCAGGCATCGCCTATTTCGGCGACTACTGGGTGAAAGTCTCGCCGACAGATGACAGCATCGAAACCCCATGGAGGATCAACGCCCGGTCGTCGGAACCGGTCCGGGTCTGCCCTGTCACCGGGCCGGGAACCGGTTGACTATTTCCGGCCGATGACCAGGAACTGCTTGCCGAGCAGGCGCCAGGCCGGCTTGAACCTGAGGTAGGCCGAGGTCAGGGCCGGCGAAGCGGGCAAGCGGCTGGTGAACGAGTAAGGCAGGAACCTCGGGATAATCAGCTCCGGTTCGAAGCCGGCCATGTACAGATGCTCCGCTACCGCGCGATGGGTCAGCGGCACGATGTGGTCGGCAAAGTCCCAGTACTCCTTGCCGGCGTAGGCGATGTTCGGACCCATGATCGCGATCCGGCCGTCAGGCGCCGCAACCTCCCTCATCCTCGAGAGAAACTCGAAGACAGCCTCCTGGCTGTCGAGGTGCTCGAGGAAGTTCGAGACGAAGATCCCGTCAAAATGCCCGGTCGGCAGATCCGCCTTCATGATCTCCGAGACGATCAGATTCACGCCCTCGAAGGCACCCGCCTCCTCGTGGGCAACCATGTCGACCGCCCAGCGTTCCTTCGCTTCGATCAGCCCGATGAACTCGCCCAGTCCGGCGGCCGGATCAAGCACCCGCTGGGGGTTGCCCATCTGCCGCTGGATGTGGGCGACGATAGGGACCCAGACATCCGCCCGCTTCTGCTGGGCGACGTCACGAAATCGGTATTGGTAGAGGCGGTCGAGATCCAAAGTGGATAAAGCCTAGGCGAGCCGATGCGGGCAGCGCTGGATCAGAGGGGGATATTGCCGTGTTTGCGGCGGGGCTGGGCTACCCGCTTGGTCTGCAGGGTACGCAGCGCCCGAATCAGCTTCGGCCGGGTCTGACGCGGTTCGATCACATCATCGATGTAACCGCGTTCAGCTGCTGCATACGGATTGGCGAAGTGGGCCTTGTAATCGGCAATCAGGGTCTGACGGCGCTCATCCGGAGTCGGGGACTTGGCGATGTCGTTGCGGTAGATGATGTTGACCGCACCCTCGGCACCCATAACGGCAATCTCCGCGGTCGGCCAGGCGAAGTTGAAGTCCGCCAGCATGTGCTTGGAAGCCATGACGTCATATGCCCCGCCGTAAGCCTTGCGGGTGACGACGGTCAGTTTCGGCACGGTTGCCTCGGTGTAGGCGTAAAGCAGCTTCGCGCCGTGGCGGATGATCCCGTTCCACTCCTGGTCGGTGCCGGGCATGAATCCCGGCACGTCAGTGAAGGTAATGATCGGGATGTTGAAGGCATCGCAGGTGCGAACGAACCGGGCTGCCTTCTCGGATGACTCGATGTCAAGCACCCCGGCCTTGAAGGCGGGCTGGTTGCCAACGATGCCGACCGGATGGCCGTCGAGCCGGGAAAAACCGCAGATGATGTTCTTGGCGAAATGCTCGTGGACCTCGAAGAACTCTTCGTCATCGACGACCTTCGCAACCACGGTGCGCATGTCGTAAGGCTTGTTCGGATCATCGGGCACGAAGGTGTCCAGTTCTTCGTCTTCGCGCTCGGGATCATCCCCGCTCGGTGAATGGGGCGGCTGCTCCATATTGTTGAGCGGCAGGAAGCTCATCAGATAACGGACATCCTCGAGGCAGGTTTCCTCATCCTCAGCTGCGAAGTGGGCGACACCGGACTTGGAGTTATGGGTCATCGCACCGCCGAGCTCCTCGAACTCGACTTCTTCCCCGGTCACCGTCTTGATTACCTCGGGACCGGTGATGAACATGTGCGAGGTCTCCTTCACCATGAAGATGAAGTCGGTCATCGCCGGCGAGTAGACAGCGCCACCGGCACAGGGACCCATGATCACGCTGATCTGTGGAATCACTCCGGAAGAGGCGACATTCCTTGCGAAAACGTCACCGTAAGCGCCGAGCGAGACAACGCCTTCCTGGATTCGCGCACCGCCGGAGTCGTTGAGACCGATCACCGGCGCTCCGACCTTGGCGGCGAGGTCCATGACCTTGCACATCTTTTCGGCCATTACCTCGCCCAGTGAACCGCCGAAAACGGTGAAGTCCTGCGAGAAAACGAAAACCTTGCGTCCCTCAATCGTGCCGTGGCCGGTGACGACCGCGTCACCCCAGGGCCGACGTTTGCTCATCTCGAAATCGTGGGTCCGATGCCGGACGAAAGTGTCGAGTTCCTCGAAGGAACCGGGGTCAAGCAGCTTCTCGATCCGTTCGCGGGCAGTCAGCTTGCCTTTCGCGTGGTGCTTCTCCACAGCCTCGGCGGAGGCGGAGTTGATCGCCGCGTCGCGCAGGTCGCGCAGGTACTCAAGCTTTTCTTCGTGGGTTTCGGGGTTCTTCTCGCGCATGAACCGGCCAGTTTATTTGGCTGGCCCGGTACCCGCTCAGCGGCGCTTGGGATTACTGCGTTTGATCTTCAGGTATGTGTTGCCCCACCAGCCGTTGGTGCCGGCGCTGATCACCGCTTTGCCCTTCGCTCTACGCTTCACCCGGACCTTGAACTTCCGGGTTGCGTTGCCGTTGGCGGGGACGGTCACGACGATTCTGGACGGGACCTTGACTCGCCGGTTGGAAGACTTGATTTTCACGACCTGGCGGACCGCGGTTCTGGTCCCCGAGTTATGGACTCTCACAGTCAGGACGGTCCTCTTGCCGGGTTTGACCGTTTTCCTGCCCGGTTTGAGTCTGACACCATCGATCTCGGTGTACGGGGACGGGGGACAGAGCCGGTAGTTGGTCTCACAGGTCGGGGCTGGAGGGTCGGGTTGGGGGACAGGCTCGACAACACCGTTCGAGAGCCAGATGCCACCCGCTACGTTCAGCAGTCGATTGAGGTCATCACAGGCCCCACCGTTCTCGGAAACCGAAGCAGGCAGCTTGTCGAAACTCGTAGTCAGGGCACCGTTCTTGCCGAATCCGCCGGTGAAGGCCTGTCCGGTGATCGGCGACGTGTTGCCCGTGGAGAAACTGACTGGAAGGTTGTCGATGCGGCACCTCGCGAAAAGACCGAGTGGCGGTACCCCGACATCGCTCAGGGAATCGGGGAACGGGAAACTTGTCCCGGTCCCCGTGACCACCACCAGATCGAGCTGGCCATCGAGGGTCATCGCCCCGGTCTGCCCGTTGAAGGTGCCGGTCAGGCCAGGTTCATTGAGGCGCATCGTTATCGGGATTCTGAGTTCCTTCTCGATCGGGTGCAGCAGGAACATGTAAGGGAACTGGGTGCCGGCATTGGTCGCGGCAGGGATCGTGATCCTGTCTCCGTCCAGGTCACCGTTCAGCTGGATATCGGTGCGTTGGGGGGCCGGCAACTGATCCGAAGGGAAAGTCCCCGGGGCCGGCAGGACCACCTGATCCTTGAAGAGCTCGCCGATAGTTATGCGTCCGTGGTCGAAGGTCAGGGAGACCGGGGCGGCTTTGGATGGTGCGGCCAGAATCAGGATCACACCCAGCGCAGCCGCCAACACAAGGAGACAGGAGGCGGCCCTTGCTGTGAGGTCGCCGGTATTCAGCGGGTCGGTTCGCATCGGAAAGTCTCTCCTTGTCGGATTGTCCCCTGACAGCACACGAAATCCATGTGCCTGAGTCCGTAGATGGACAGTTGCCGCGACTTTCAAACATCAGCATAGGTTCCAACGGCGGCCCCGACAAGTCCTCTCGCAGGGATAAACGGAGGCAACTGCATGCTGGCCGACGGGCCAAAGTGAACCCGTTCCCGGCACGGAATCATCCCCGCATGGAAACAAAGAGACAGATCGTGGCTTTCGGTGGGGGTGGGTTTTCAATGGAATCCGGCAATCCCCTGCTCGACGATTTCGTGGTCGCAACGACCGGCCTGAAGAAGCCACGGGTCTGTTTTCTGCCAACCGCGTCGGGTGACGCCGACCACTATCTGGTCCGCTTCTACAACGCCTTCCGCGAGCGGGGGGAGGCTTCGCACATTTCCCTGTTCCGGCGTGAACGCGGAGCCGCTTCGATCAGGGATCACCTCCTGTCCCAGGATCTGATCTATGTCGGTGGTGGCAGCGTGATCAGCATGCTCGGGGTTTGGCGGGCACATGGCCTCGATCTGATCCTTCGCGAAGCATGGGAACGCGGAATCGTTCTTTGCGGACTCTCTGCGGGATCACTCTGCTGGTTCGAGGAATGCGTGACCACCTACCAGAAAGAGACCAGCGTGACGATCGGGCTTGGCTTTCTGCCCTGGTCGAACCAGGTCCATTTCGAACTCGGCTCACCGGCCCATCGGGCCTTCGAACAGAAGCTGGGCGAGGGTCTTCGTCCGGGCTACACGGCCACCGATGGCGCCGCATTCCACTTCATCGACACTGAACTCGCCCAGGTGGTTGCTTCGCGCCCGGAGGCGCGCGCGTACCGGATCGAATTGAAAGGCGACCGTCCGAAGACCACCCAGCTTGCGACCAGATACCTCGGCTCGCCCGACCATGTTCCGCTGGTTGAAGACTCGCCGATTCCCTGGTCGTCAACCCCGATCCAGGCTTGAGGTGACTTCATGAAAGGCAGGATCCTCGTAATGGGTGGCCACGAGTTCGATCGTCTCGATGGCAACGAGGCTATCTGTGATCACATCATCGAACTGACGGGCGGGAGGAAGCCGGAAGTCTGTCTGTTGCCGACCGCAAGCGGTGACCCGAGTGACCAGATCTCCCGCTTCCGGCGTTCATTCGGCAGCCGGGGATGTGAGGTCAGTGATGTTTCCCTCTTCCGGCTCGGTGCCAATCCGATTGATGTCTCCGCGCACCTGATGCGCCAGGACGTGATTTACGTTGGTGGGGGGAGCCTGGTCAATCTGGTTGCGGTGTGGAAGCCGCACGGCATCGCCGGCTTGATCACCGACTGCCTTGAACAGGGGGTGATGGTGGTCGGCCAGAGCGCCGGAGCGATGTGCTGGTTCGAGGCGGGGATCACCAGTTCCTCCGGTCGGCCTGAGCCGGCCCTCGGTCTGGGCATGCTGGAAGGAAGTCTCTGCGTCCACTATCACCGTGACCCGGGAAGGCGTGAGAAGTACCTCTCCGAAGTCGGCAGGAACATCGCCCCGGGTTACGGTGCCGATGACCAGACCGGCCTGCTCTTTGAGGACGGCGAGATGGTCGAAGCGTTCAGTGCAAGGGAAGGGGCAGGGGTATGGAGGGTTTCGGCGGAAGGTGGCCGCGCGGTCGAGAAACCGGTCGAAGTTGTCGACATCCGTCCCGGTCCGGGATCGGCGTCCCCGGGGAGTCCGGTCGACGATTTCCGGGCGCTGAACAAATGGAGGAAGTCCGCCGGAACTCGCGGCTGAACCGCTCTAGCGTCTGAACTTGCGCGCCGGGAGCATCCGGTTGCGGTGCAGGATCAGCCGCAGGCCCGACCAGAGTGTCTTGGTTCCGTAGATAACCCCGACCTTGAACCCGACCGAGGACATCTCGTCGAAGTAGCGGCAACGGGCCGGCACCTCGGTGATCCGGAACCCCATATGGGAAGCCTGGTAGAGCAGTTCGGCGTCGAAGACGAAATCAAGGGAGTTGCGGAGGAAAGGAACGGTGAGGAGCAGCTCCCGGGAGTAGGCCCGGTAGCCGGTGTGGGCCTCGGAAAGATCAGTGCCCATGATCTTGTTCTGAATCGTGGTCAGGAAGCGATTGGCGATGAACTTCCAGCGCGGCATGCCGGCATCAAGCGCCCAACCCGGGACGAGGAGTCTTGATCCGAGCACGAGATCGGCCTCGCCATCGATGATCGGCCCGATCATGCTCGGGATCAGGCCCGGTTCGTACTGGCCGTCCGGGTGCAGCATCACCACAACATCGGCGCCACGCTGAAGGGCTTCGAGATAACAGGTCTTCTGGTTACCTCCGTAGCCGACCTGATGGGGATGCCAGACAACATCGACATCGAGCGAACGGGCAAGGTTGACCGTGGCATCGGTGGATGAATCATCAACCAGGATCACCTCATCGACCACATCTCGGGGAATCCCGGCGATCGTGCTCTCAAGGGTCGATGCCGCCTGTCGGGCTGGCATCACCACAACAACTTTCAGTTTCCCTTCTTCCAGTTCAGGCACGGCGCGCTTCCACGTAGATCGACCCGGTTCGGCCGGTAGCTATCTCGATTGCGGACAAGGCTATGGCAACAGGCGCGAGAACCACCCCCGCGGCGATTGAAAGGAGTCGCCGGGTTTCGGTCATCGGGATCTGGCGGGATCCCTTGCGACGGAGTGCCTGATAAAGGTTGAGGTCACCGGGCAGGCTCCGCACCAGGCCGTCAAGCCAGCCGATCAGGTTCTGTCCTGCCCGGGTCCCGGAGGTCACTTCGGTCACAAATCCGCGCCGTCTCAAACCTTCGACCAGCGAATCCGACCGCAGATGCACCAGGTGCCGGGGAAGGTCCAGGTGCAGCCAGCGGTCCCCGAAGATCCTGGCTTGCCGACCGGCGAGGTCAGGTACTGCGATAAAGATCAACCCACCGGGCACCAGCAGGTTGTGGGCTGCTTCGATGGCACCGGACGGATCGGGCAGGTGTTCGAGGGAATGCCAGAAGACAATGGCGGCAAATTCGCCTTCGACCTCGCTGACCGGCAGGTCGAGAATGTCATCACGGGCGGGCTTTCGCTCCAGTCCGATTGATGGTCTCCCAAGAGCGGAGAGGGCATCGATCAGATTGCCATCGCCGGCGCCCACGTCAAGGACCCGTCCCGAGGGAGCCGCCCGGTCAATTCGGTTGGCGAGAGTGGCGCGGGATCGACGCAGCAGGGCTTCACCGCCGAAGGCGAATCGTGGCCCGTCGGGACGATAGGTCCGATACGCGGCGTCAAGCGATGCCTCGTCAGGGAGCGGATCGGTTGTGCCGCAGCCGCAGTTTCCGCAGACCACGCGCCCGGCCAGGTGGAGGGCGGATCGGTCCAAACCGGCTCCGCACCAGAGGCATTCCGTCGCCGGAGCTCCCGACCAGCCCGGTCCGGCATCACTCATCCGGGGACCCGACAGACCGCGATCACGTCCAGGCACCGGTCCAGATCCTCCTGTCCGCGGTGAAAGTCCTCGACTCCGATCGTTCCGGCACGGGGATCTGCTTCTCGTCTGAACCGGCGTAGCGCCATGTCATACAAACCCTGCCTGGCCCGGACCGGAATCAGGCGACGCAGGCGAAGCGGATCGAGCGCCAGCATCCGGTCGAGTTTCGCCCGCTCCTCGTCATGCAGCTCCATATATGAGGACGAACCGAACAGGCCGGTGATCTCCACTTCGGAAAAGCCGGTCCGGCAAAGGGTCTCCAGTTCCGGCGCGGAGAACTCGATGAAATGGAAAGGATCGATGATCTCATCCGGTCGACCGAAGGTGAGCCGGTTCGGAGTAACGAAGACAGCCGTTCCGGCGGGCCGGAGGACTCTTGCCGCTTCCGCAACGACCCGTTCCGGATCTGTCACATGCTCGACCGAATGAACCGAAAGCACTGAATCGAAACTGCCATCAGGGAAGGGAATCTCTCGCATGTCGGAGACCACTGTTTCCCTGTCCTGCCCGGCGAGCGCTTCGGGGCTCAGATCAAGACCGACGGTTTCACGCGGAGCGAGACGGTCAAAGCTGTGACCGACACCGCAACCCAGGTCGAGCAACCGGCCCGGCCCGAATTCGGTGGCCACCAGGTCGTAGGCTGCCACATGCCGCTGCCAGGTCGGGTTGAACCCCCCGGTCGGGTCGCTGACCCGTTCTCCCGTGATGCGGCCTGTCATCGGAGGCATTCTTGCATCATGTTTCCGGGGAGGCTGTGAGCCTTCGGGCCCGGATATAGGATCGCGGGGTGCCGGAGGCCACTCGAAATGTGAGGCGTGCGGGAGTCACCATCACCCTTTCGGCTTCGGCCGCGATCGGGGTGTTTCTGCTTCTTCTCGCCCCGCTCTTCGCGCTTTCAACTCCGGTGATCGCTGATAATCCGCTGGCGGAGCCTCAGCAGCAGTCGGCTGAGTCGGCGCTGTTCTTTCTCGGGTTTCTGGTCATTGTTCCGCTGTCCGCGATCTTCGTCCCCGGATTTGTCGACCGGGTCGCCGAGGGCCGGGAACCGGCCGCGTTGAACGGGCTGGCTGCCCTCACGGTGACCGGACAGGCGCTCACTATTTTGCTGCTCCGATTGTCAGGGGCCTTCGCCTGGGGAGGCGGGCTCTAGCTCCTGTTCGCTCTGACCGTTGCCTGGTTCCTGGTTTTTGTTCCGGTCTGGCTACGGCTGGCCGACCGCAAACGCAACCTCCCCGAAGTTCTCGGGCGAAGCAGTCGCGGGTTGACCGGGGTGGCGTGGATCACGGCCGCCGGGGCGCTGCTCTGCCTGGGGGAAATCGCCCACATTGATCTTCCATGGCTGGCCGGCGGGCTCCTGTTGGCTTGTGCCGTGCTACTGGTCTGGGCGTCAGGTTGGTCATGGAAGCCTTCGGCAAGGCTCGGCCTGACGTTCGACGGGCTCGTGCTGCTGTTGATCCTGCTCGCTGTTCCTGATCTGGTGGTGATGCGTGGCCCGCTCGAGTCGAATCTCCCCGCGGACACCTTCGCCACCTACGTGATGCAGGGCCACGAAGCACTGTTCCTGGGTGCTCTGAGCCAGGTCGGCCACGGTTCGGTGCTGCTGGTTGACACTGTCTCCCAGTACGGCATCGGTTCGATCTATTTGCTGGCGGCCTGGTTCGAACTGGTCCCGATGAACAATGGGACACTGGCCTTCTTTGACGCCGTCCTTTCCGCCCTGATGTTCGCGGGCGGCTACGCGATTCTGCGCCTTGCCGGGGTCGGAAGGCTGCTCGCCACCTCGGCCCTTGCGGTTGCTGTGATTACCCTCGTCTACGGGCTCGAATACCCGATCGGTGGACTGCTCCAGCACGGCGGTCTTCGATTCGGGCTGCCCGTTCCGCTGATTCTGTTCTGGGTCGCGGCAACGCGATTGAAGCAGGGCAGGAGATTCTGGGAACTGGCCGGCTGGGCGGTGGTCGGGCTTTCCTCGGTCTGGGCGCTGGAAGCGTTCATGTATGTGAGTGGTGCAGCCGTTTCCATGATTGCCCTGAGGGCCGCGGTAGCGGAACCCGGCCGCCGGATCGCCACCCTGCTCCGCGGTGCCGGGGCCATGGTGCTTTCCTGGGCGGCTTTCCAGGCCGTTTTTGCCATCGCGACCCTGGCGGTCTCCGGTCAGCTACCGGACTGGGGTCTTTACCTGACCTACCTGCGTGATTTCCTGACCGGTGACGTCGGGGATATCACCTATGACGTCCCGGCCTGGTCACCCGGGATCGCGGTCGGCATCG
This sequence comes from Solirubrobacterales bacterium, assembly GCA_020438345.1. Taxonomy (GTDB): domain Bacteria; phylum Actinomycetota; class Thermoleophilia; order Solirubrobacterales; family 70-9; genus 67-14. The sequence continues at coordinate 25,398 of JAGQUU010000114.1, forward strand.
CCTGGGGAGTTGCCGCGATCGCCCTGATCTCGATCGTGATTCGCAATCCCGGCTGGTCCAGGCAAAATCTGCCGGCGCTGGTTTCACTGGCCGGATTGACCGGCTTCGGAATCTTTCTTTTCAGCTACTTCGACAACCGGTCCCTGCCGCATGTGCTGCCCTACCTCTGCCTCCCGCTGGTCCTGACCGGAGCGGTCTGGCTCAACCTGATCCTGAGATCCGGGAACCTCGGAAGGTGGGTGAAGGGGGTGGCTCTCGCGTCGGCCCTGGCTCTTTCGGCTCTTTCGGTTTCGATCTCGATGCCGCTGGCCTCTGACCGGGCCGGGAACACCCTGCTCGCTTACGCGGTGCCCGGCGGGTCCTCCGCCAGGTTCGCGTTGGAGCGGCTTTGGAACATGCCGGAAATGGTGGAAGGAGCCGACCAGGGGGCGGCCCTGCTGGAGGAGTACATGCCTGGAGAAGACCGGACGCCGATAATCACCAGACCCGACCTGGACGTTGCCATTCTGATGAGAGCCGACCGGGCCAACGCACTCGGGATCACCGACGCCAAAGAAGCAAGCTGGGTTCCCGGACCGCATATCGCGGCAATCGACAGGGCGGTCGGGGAGCTTGCCCCGGGTGACCGGATGCTGCTTGACGAGGGAGCGCTGGAATCCTTCAGGCAGTTGAGCCGCGATCCCCAAACCGACCCCGACCTCCTGTACGAGCGGGCGGCCCTCGAACCGATACAGGTCCGGGCCCTTGCACGGATTGCCGCCCGGTTCCGGCTGACCACGGTCGCCAGGCGGGACGGTTTCGTCGTGGTTGAACTCGAACCACGGAACTGAAGCAAGTCGCGGTCCGGCCCATCTGCCCGGTCTGTCTGGCAGGGTATCCGGCGTGAGTGACAGCGACCCGGACGTCGAGCCGCGGAAATCTGGAAGAGTTTCAGCCGGGGCCTGGGTGGCCGGCCTGCTGGTCGTGGCCGGAGTCGTCGGGACCTGGTTGCGGATCAAGGGCGCTCAGGTGCCGGTCTGGGGTGATGAGATGTCAACCCTCTGGATCATCAGGGGCCATCGCCTGGTGGATGTTTGGGAGATCGTCCACTCCGACGCGGAAATCACGCCGCCGTTCTACTTCATGCTCGCGTGGCTGGCCGGGAAGTTCAGTTCCGCTCCGGAGATCATCCGCCTGCCTGCGTTGATCGCGGGGGTCCTGGCGATCCCGCTGACCTATCTGATCGGGGTCAGAACCGTTGGAAAGAGGGGAGCGACGATCGCTGCCCTGATCGCCGCGGCATCGCCGCTACTCGTCTACTACTCGGCCAATGCCCGCGGCTACACGCTGGGCATGCTGATGGTGCTGATCTCGACTTTCGCGATGCTGGTCGCGATTGAGAAGGGCCAGAGGCGCTGGTGGGTCATCTACGGTCTTGCGAGCTGCCTGGCCATGTACAGCCACTACACGATGGCGACGGTTCTGATCGGCCAATTGGTCTGGCTACTCTGGCGATACCCGTCGGCTCGCTTGCCAGCGCTGCTCGCGAATGTGGCTGCCGCGATTCTCTACCTGCCCTGGATCACCGGATTTCTCGCGGATACCAACTCGATCACGATGCCGATCCTCGAGCTGCTGCAGGGCGACGGGTTCGATGTCAAGAGACAGGCAGTGGAGCGGGCTTTCTTCTTTCGCGTCGATTCGGGTACCGAGTCGGTGTACTCGAGCGTGGAATTCTGGCTGGTCGCGGCCGGTCTGCTCGGGGCCGGTGCGGTTGCTCTCTGGCGTCGGTTCCGTATTCCGCGGAAAACGCCGCAACCCGCTCCGGCCGGGGACATCTGGCTGATCCTGATCATGACCTTCTCAACCCTGGTCATCGAGCTGCTCCTGCTCGCGGTCGGCACCGACATTCTTGGAACCCGGAACCTGGCCGGAACCTGGATCGCCCTGCCGTTGCTGTTCGGCGCGATTCTCGCTTCATCGGGCCCGCGCTGGTCGGTCCCGCTGACCCTGCTTGTTCTGG
>JAGQUU010000115.1 GCA_020438345.1 Solirubrobacterales bacterium
CGTTCGTCGGGGCGGGCCTTCCTCTTTCCTTGGCAGCGCAGGCACTCGCCGCCAGGCCTGCCCTTCGGTCCGCAGGGGGAGCGACCCGCAGGGATCAAGGCCGTGGGGACGAGCTACCCCGGGTCAGGAATCCGAAACAGGACCGCTTGGCAGGTAGCGTTGCGGAAACATGCCCGGGACTGTGAAATGACCGGGACTGTGAAATGACCGGGACTGTGAAATGACCGAGGCTGTGAAATGACCGGGGTTGTGAACGGCCTTCACAGATGAAACCGGTCGGGTCGTCATGATTGTGTTGTGAACCACTCTGAAATCCGCCGCACAAAGATCGTCGCCACCGTTGGACCAGCGTCGTGGGATCCGCCGGTACTCGAGGACCTGATCCGGGCCGGGGTAGATGTCTTTCGCCTGAACTTCTCGCATGGTGATGGCCCGACCCATCTCCGGGTGATCAGGGACATCCGGAAAATATCGGAGCGGATCGACATGGAAGTCGGGATCCTCGGAGATCTGCCCGGTCCGAAACTGAGGGTGGGTGACTATCCCGGCGGCGTGGTTGACATCGTCCACGGGTCCACCGTCACGATCACCCCTGACGAAGTGGATGGCACAGCGAACCTGATCCCGGTCGACTGGCCCGGGCTTGCCGATGCGCTGCGCGTCGATGACACGGTCTATCTCGCGGATGGCTCGATCCGGCTTCGGGTCATCACGAACAACGGACATTCGGTCGAATGTGAAGTCGAGGTCGGCGGGCCGCTCTCCTCCCACAAGGGCATGAATCTGCCGGGGGTCGAGGCAGGCCTGGATTCGGTTTCCGCCGATGACCTGCGCTGGGTCGAGTTCGCGGTCGCCAACCAGCTCGACTTCATCGCGGTCTCGTTCGTGCGGAAGGCCGAGGATCTCGACCCCGTACTCGGCAAGCTGGCGGAGCTCAAGTCCGATATTCCGATAATCGCCAAGATCGAGAAGCCCCAGGCTGCCGATGCGGTTGAGGAAATTGCGCTCAGGGCGACCGGGGGGATCATGGTGGCCCGGGGCGATCTCGGGATCGAGGTGCCGCTATCCAAAGTCCCCGTGCTTCAAAAGTCCCTGATCCGGGCCGCCGGGCAGGCAGGCAAGACAGTGATCACAGCGACCCAGATGCTGGCCTCGATGGTTTCTGCCAAACGGCCGACCAGGGCCGAAGTAACCGATGTTGCCACCGCGATCTATGACGGCACCGACGCGATCATGCTTTCCGAGGAAACCGCGGTGGGCGACTACCCTGTCGAAGCGGTTCGGGTCATGGATCAGATCGCCCGCGGAACCGAGACCGATCTCCCCTACTGGGACTGGGTCCTGAACCGGGTTGAACAGGAAGAAATGGACGTCTCGGATTCAGTTACCCAGTCGGCGGTAATTGCCGCCTACCGGCTCGGCCTGACCGCGATCGTGGTGCCGACTGCTTCCGGCCGGACCGCCAGGGTCGTCGCTGCTCACAGGCCTCAGGTTCCGGTTCTGGCGGTGACACACAGCGTCCGTACTCAACGGCAACTGAAGCTGATCTTCGGGGTGCGTCCGGTCCTGAACGACCAAACCACCGAGATTCGGAATCTTCTCTACGAATGCGCTGATGACGCGGTGCGGTTCGGGGCAGCCAGATCCGGTGACCTGATAGCGATTGTCGCGGGCCTTTCCGACATGAAACTCGGAACCAACCTGTTCGAGGTACACCGCGTGCCATAGTCACGCTTCCGAATCTTGAACCCGGTTCTGTAGGCTGAACTGCACTAAATCCGACCAAGGCGGGCAGTTGAGCATCGTGGACGTGAAGAACCCTGAAGGAACCGAGCTGCTGGGCGAGGTTGAACTCACCGACCCGGGAGAGGTTGCGGGAATCGTCGAACGGGCAGTAGCTGCTCGCCGGGACTGGTCAGAGCGGCCAGTCGCCGAACGCGCAGCCTTGCTGGACCAGGCTGCCGACCTGCTCGAACCAGAGCAGGAATCTCTGGGTCGGCTGTTGGCCCTGGAATCCGGCAAGCCGATCGGGCAGGCCGAGTTCGAAGTCGGCGGCGGGATCCACTTCCTGCGCGGAAACGCGATCGAAGGCAGGCGTTTGACAGGCCGCATGCTCCCGACCGAAGGCAACTTCGGCACCGAATGGGACCTCGCCTACACCCGGCGGGAACCGTTGGGCGTAGTGGCGGCGATCCTGCCGTTCAACTTTCCGGTCGAGCTGTTCATTGAGAAATGCGCCGCGGCACTTGTCGGCGGCAACACCGTGGTGGTCAAGCCCCCGTTGGAAGATCCGCTCGTGGTGGACCGGTTCCGGGCGGCGCTGATCGAAGCGGGGGTGCCCGCCGAGGTGATCGGTGCGGTTCACGGTGACGCCGACGTAGGCGCTGCCCTGGCCGAAGCACCCGGCATCGACGCCATATCGCTCACCGGATCCACGGCGGCAGGAATCGCAGTCGCCAGAGCAACGGCTCACACCCTGCGCTTCCTCCACCTTGAGCTGGGAGGCAACAATGCCTGCCTGGTGCTTGACGACGCCGATATCGACCTGGTCGCCGCCGAGATCCTGCGAGGCCGGGTCCTGATGAACGGCCAGGCCTGTTCAGCCAGCAAGCGGGTGATCGTTCACCGATCTCTCCACGACGAACTGGCGAGCAGGATGATCGAAGCAGTCGACGCCCAGAAGGTTGGTGCGGCTGTCGAGGCGGACACCACAATCGGCCCTCTCATTCATGAAGGTGCGGCGACAAAGGTGGCCGCGCAGGTAGCCAACGCGAGGGCCCAGGGCGCCGAAGTCGCGGCCGGCACCGGTGAATCGGAAGGGGCCTACTTCGCTCCGACGCTGCTGGCCGGTGTACCCCATACGGCCGATGTCGCAATCGACGACGAGATCTTCGGCCCCGTCTTCAACCTGATCCCGGTCGATTCCGAAGCGCAGGCGCTTGAAGTCGCCAACTCGTCTTCATTCGGGCTCATGTCCTCCATCTTTTCAGCTGACCCACAGCGCGCCCTGATCGTGGCCGAGCGCCTCGAATCGGGCGGCGTGGTGATTAACGGCACCGACAACTACCGCCCACCCGTGATCCCGTTCGGCGGCGTGAAGCTCTCCGGCCGTGGTCGGGAGGGTCTCGGCTACACCCTCGAGGAGATGACCCGGGAGAAGCCGATCGTGTTCCGGCGGTTCCGCGAAAGGTCCTGAGGGTGGCAGCCCGGCCGGAAGGGAAGTACCAGGTCCCGGCGGTGGTCGGGGCGATCAGTGTCCTGAATGAACTCGCGTCGAGTGGCGAAGCCGGTGCGACCCAGTCAGAATTGGTCCAGGCGACCGAGCTTTCCAAGAGCACATTGCACAACCTGCTCTCGACCCTTGAGGTGCATGGGTTCGTTCGGCGGGACACCAACTCACGGCAATATCGGCTGGGGCCGGCACTGATCCCGCTTGGTAACGAAGCCACCCTGCAGGTCAAGCTGGTTCGCAGCACTCTTGATCTGGTTGCGCCGCTGGCGGGCGAGTACGGATTGTCCTTCGCGGTCGCCCAGCCGATCGGGCCGGATGAAATGCGGATCATCAGCCGCTTCTACCCGCCCGGTGTCCACGTCGGGATTACCGTCGGCAGTGCCTATGGACCGATGGACGGCGCTCTCGGCAAGATCCTGCTGGCTTCGAGGGATGCTTCGGAGGCAACGAAGCTGATCAAGGGGCGAAAACTGCCGGCCCACACCCGGGCGACAATCACCAGTCCAGACTCACTGATCGAAGAGATAGACGAGGTTCGCAGCCGGGGCTGGTCAGTCTCACATGGCGAACTGAATGAGAACAATGCGGTCGCTTCCGGGATTCTGGGGGCCGATGGCGAGCTCGAACTTGTCCTGCTCGCACTCGGCTTCCCGGCCCAGCTGGACGGTGAGCGACTTGACGAAATCGGCGCGGTTCTGCGCGGTACCGCCGAGGCTGTCATGGCGTCGGCCGGGATTGCTGCTCCAGACCGATAGGGAAAAGAGTGGAATCTTCTCCGGGTGTACGGGTGAACAGACTGGTTCGAGGCCGCCACCTGTGTTACGTTTCCGTCCACGATATAGAACTTGGTTCAGTATGTTGAACAAACTGAACAGCCTCCCGGACAACCGGGAGCTCTGACAGGAGAGCAAAGTGAGCGAATCCCGGGAAGTTGATCTGGTCATCAAGGGCGGTACGGTGGTCAGCCCCAGCGGCACCCGCAAGATTGGCATTGCGGTGGATGACGGTAAAATCGTCGCGGTCACCCAGGACGAGTTTCTCCCCCCGGCCCGGAAAACCGTAGATGCGACGGGTCTCCATGTCATCCCCGGCCTTGTTGACACGGAAGCCCATCCTGGCTGCTACTCCCCGCTCAAAGACGACCTCGGATCGGAATCACGGGCAGCTGTCACCGCCGGAGTCACCACCTGGGGCATCCATGCTCCCTCTACCCGGATGGGTCACCCCGAATTCGCCGAGTTCGTACAGAAGGAAGACGTTATTTCGTTCCATGAGTCCTTCCCCCACTTTGAGGCGGCGGTCGAATCCGACTCGGCAGTTGACGTATTCGCCACCTACATGCTGGAAACCGATCAGCAGGCCGAAGAAATCCCGGAGTACGCCAAAGAGCATGGGGTCACCTCCTACAAGCTCTACCTGCAGGCGATGAGTCCTGAATCCGAGCCAAACTGGCCCGGTCGCCGGGCCGGCCTCGGGGCAGGCTTCGATGACGGAGTGATCTGGGTGACAATGGAGAACGTTGCTGCCCTGGGACGTCCCGGCGTCGTCTGCATGCACTGCGAGAACTGGGAAGTCGCGCGGATCTACGACAAGCGACTGAAGGCCGAAGGCCGCACCGACTGGGCGACCTGGTCGGACCGTTCGCCGCACTATCTGGAGGCCTCACATATCCGCTGGTATGGAGACATGGCTGCCCACCTCGGCTGCCCGATCTACATCCAGCACTCGACCACGCCCGAGTCCTACAAGGAAATCCTCGAGCTGCGCGGCCGCGGAGTGGAATGCCACGCACAGACCGGTCCACACTGGCTCCACTTCGGCAAAGAAGAGTTCAATGCCTGGCGAATCAACGTGCCGCTGCGGTCCCGCCACAACAACCCCAACATATGGACCGCGATCCAGGCCGGCATCATCAACTCGGTCGGTTCTGACCATGTGGTCGCCTGGGGGGATGCCAGCTATGAAGCTTCCTACAACGAAAACATCTGGGAGCTGAAGACCGGGTTCACCTCACGCGTTGAGATGTTGCTTCCCGTGCTGCTCAACGGCGTCAATGAAGGCAAGATCTCCCTTGAGCGGATGGTTGAAGTCGCATGCTCCGAACCAGCGAAGATTTTCGGGGTCTACCCGCAGAAAGGTCTGATCGATATCGGCGCCGACGCCGACATCGTGTTGATCGACCTCGACAAGGAAGTCACCGTGAAAAACGAGAACGTGCTGTCGCGTTCGGGCTGGACCTGCATCATGGATCACACCCTCAAAGGCTGGGCAGTCGCGACCTTCCTGCGTGGCAAGCAGATGTCGAAATGGGATGACGGCGCTCCCGGCCCCGAATTCATCGGCGACGCAGACGGGCAGTACCTGCGGCGCACACCCGGGCAGGATCTGCTGCCGGTTGCCGGAGGCACGGGTACCCGCGCGGAGGTCCGGCCTCAGCCCAGAATCGGCATGAATGACGAGGGCGCCTGAGATGGCCAACGTCTGGGATGACGTCCTTCCCGAAGAAGACCGACAGGTCTTCGAAGCCGCCGGATGGGGCAAAGACGTCGGTTTCGGTGAAAAGCCGGTCCTGCTGGTCGTGGATGTGATCTACAACTTCATCGGTGACATCCCGGAACCGATTCTCGAATCGATCAAGCGCTGGCGGTACTCCTGCGGCGAGCGGGGCTGGGAAGGGGTCAAGCACCTTCAGCGGCTGATCGCAGCCGCCCGCGAGAAGCAGATCCCGATCGTCTATACCGGCATGGACCGGCGTCCCGACGGTTTCGATCAGGGTGCCTGGAACTGGAAGAGCTACCGCTCCGGCGAGGCTTCGGACATCAAGGGCTCGCTCGGAAACGAGATCGTCGAGGAGATCAAGCCGGAACCCCAGGACATCTATTTCGTAAAGGACAAGCCGAGCGCCTTCCACGGGACGCACCTGCTCGATTATCTGATCTACCTCGGGGCAGATACCGTGATCACCACCGGCACAACCACCAGTGGTTGCGTGCGTGCGAGCGCCGTCGACGCGACGCAGTACAACTACCGGTCGATCGTGCCCGAGGAATGTGTGTGGGACCGCTCGATGATCTCCCACAAGGTCAACCTCCTGGACATCCAGATGAAATACGGAGATGTGAAGAAAACCGATGTCGTGATCGACTACTTCCGTTCGCTGCCGGAACGGCCCTGCGGACCGAACACACCGACCGGCGTTGCCAATACCGGGCAGGAGGTGCCCCAGTGAGCGATGAACTGAACCTGGATGTCGAAGTCCGCAAGATCGTCACCGTGATCGACGAGGTCTACAGCGAGGGCGGGCGTGGCGATGAAGGCGGTCCGTTGAAGAAAGTCGCGGTCGCTGTGGTCTTCCGGAACCCTTACGCTGGCAAGCCATTCACCGAGGACCTTTCCGCGCTGATCGAAGCGTCGGCCGGGCTCGGCTCCCTGATCGGCGCGCGGGTGAACGAGGCGATTGGCGGCGAGGTTGAAAGTCACGGCAAGGCTGTAGTGGTCGGTACCGCAGGTGAGCAGGAGCATGGCAACGCCGCCAAGACGACCACCTTCGGCAATCCCTTCCGGGAAGGCTTCGGCGGCGGGAAAGCCTGGTTGCCCTCGACCACCAAACGCTGTGCCCCCGGGGCCACGGTCGATGTCCCCCTTTGTTACAAGGACGAGATCTGGGTTCGTTCCCACTACGACACGATAACCATCCAGATTGAGGATGCCCCGGCACCGGACGAGATTGTCCTGATCGGGGCGGTGGCTTCGCGCGGCCGGCTCAACGCCCGGGTCGGCGGCAAGACCGTGGAAGAAGTGGAGTAGGAAGATGGCTCGGGCCGGCAATGAGAACGCGGCGCGGGCCGCCGCAGGAAGTGGGACCGGTTGAGTCGCAGCCTCGAGATCCGGAACCTGGCCGGCATGGTGACCGGCCGGTTCACTAACCCGTTCACCGAACCGGAAGTGATCCGGATCGAAGACGGCGTGATCACCGGATTCGAACCGGGTCCCGACCCCGAACAGGTTCTTGATGCCGGTGGGGCAGTGGTCTGCCCGGGCTTGATCGATTCCCACGCCCACGTCGTGTTCGGTGACTGGACGCCGCGGCAGAACACCCTCGGCTGGATCGAGTCCTCACTGCATGGCGGGGTCACCTCGATGATGTCCGCCTCGGAAGTCCATCTGCCGGGCAGGCCGAAGGACCGGGAGGGCGTCAAGTCTCTGGCGGTAGCCGCCCAGCGGGCCTTCGAGAACTACCGCCCCGGAGGAGTGAAAGTGATGGCCGGATCGGTGATCATCGAACCGACGCTTGAGCCTGATGACTTCGCTGAACTCAAGGAGAAGGGGGTCTGGCTGGCCAAGGTCGGATTCGGCGACTTCTCGCCGCAGGCAGATGCTGCTCCGCTGGTCAGGGCCGCACAGGAGAATGGCTTCGTCGTGATGAATCACACCGGAGGAGCTTCGATTCCGGATTCTTCACCGGTGACGATCGAGGATGTCCTGGCCCTCGGCTGCGACATCATCGGTCACGCCAACGGCGGTACAACCGCTCTGCCGGATGAGGACCTGCCACGGCTCTTTGATGCGCCCGGGGCGATCCAGCTGGTTCAGGCGGGCAATCTCCGCTCGACCCTTCAGATCATCGAGATCGCCTGGGAAGAGGACCGTTGTGACCGGCTGGTGCTGGCGACTGACACACCGACCGGGACCGGCGTGATGCCGCTTGGCATGCTCAAGACAGTTTGTGAGATTTCATCGCTCTGCGGCATGTCAGCCCCCAAAGCGATCGCCCTGGCGACTGGCAATAACGGAGCGGTACTCGGGGTTGAGCAGGGCATTCTGGAGGCCGGTCGACCCGCAGATTTCTTCTGCTGCTTTCGCCCCCTGGGTTCATCGCAGAATGGCCCGCTCGAATCGATCGAATTCGGAGACATCCCCGGTATTGCCGCGGTTGTGGTTGACGGCGAAGTCCGGGCACTCAGATCAAGGAACACCCCGGCACCGGACGGTGCCTGCGAGATCAAGGAGAAGCATGGCTGAAGTGATCGTCCCCGCCCGCGAGGCACGGACCATGGAAGTGAGGAAGGGCCAGACCCTCGAGATCGTTGATCTGGAAGGGCAGCAGGTCGGTGATTTCACTGCCTGGCTGGCTTCCGATCCGAACGAATACCTGTCCCCCGGCCACACGGTTTCGTCACTCGCCAAGCTGGTCCCCGAGGTCGGCGACTCGATCCTTTCCAACCATCGTCGTCCCTTGTTCAGGATCGTCAGAGATGACGTCGGCCGCCACGACCTGGTCGTGCCCTGTTGTGACCCGGAGCGCTATGCGATCGATTACGACGCCCCCGACCACGGCTCCTGCCTGCTCTCTCTCGAAACCGCTATCGCCGGTCTGGAACTTCCCCTGCGAGGTGAGATGTGCTGGAACGTCTTCATGAACAACCAGATCGAAGACGGGAGGATCGCCACCTACGAACCTCCGCATCCGGCCGGATCCACGATCGCCATGGAAGTGCTGGAGGACGTGACGGTGGCGCTCTCGGCCTGTCCCCAGGACATCTCGGCCGTGAATGCGTTCAATCCAACCCCGATGGCTCTGAGGACAAGTGACTGATTGACCGCAGCCCCTGAGACAACCGCCGCCGAAATCGCCGAGGCTGCCCGGATCATCACCGGCGCCGGTCTGGTTGAAGCCTTCGGGCATGTCTCGGCACGGAGCGGGCAAGGTTTCATGATCACCTCCACCCGGCCGCTCGGCAGTACCGGAGAAGCGGATATCCACCTGCTGGATGGTGAATGCAGGGCTGCTGCGGACGCGACTGACCTGCCCCTGGAAGCCCCGATGCATGCCGCCATCTACGCGGCGAGGAACGACGTGAACGCGATCTGCCGGACTCACTCACCGGCCGCGGTCCGCGCAGGGGCGATTGGTGTGATCCCGCCGCTGGTCCATGGTCTGGGTGGCCTGGCCGGTGAGGTGGCCATCTCGGACCGGACCGATCTGGTCACCGATTTCGCCGCAGGGGAAGAGATCGCGAATGCCCTTCAGAGTGCGGACTGTTTGCTTGTCCGCGGGAACGGATCGATCGCCACCGGGCACAGCCTGGGCGAGGCGGTTGTGAGAGCCCGCTTTCTGGAAGAGAGATGCCTGGTTGGGGAGGGGTTCGGCACGGCCGACGGCTGGACGGCCGTCGAGCTTGAATCCCGCGCCAGGTGGTTCGAAAAGGAAACGACCCGGGCATGGGCCTGGATGAGATGGAGGTTTGAAGAGAAGGGGGAGTGACCCGCGGTGAGCTTGACCGGCCTGAGAGCCGGAAGGGTGTTTTCGGACTGACTAACTAGAGAGGAACCATGAATTTCAAGACCAGTTGGAAAAAGATCATGCTGTTGCTGGCAGCGTGTATGGCTCTGACCGTCGGTGTTGCGGCCTGCGGTTCGAGCGACGATGACAGTGGTGATTCGGGTGACAGCGGAGATACAACCGCCAAGGTCCAGGACGCAACGCTGGTTCTCGACTTCATCCCGGGTGCGGTACATGCCGGCATCTACGAGGCGATGCAGAAGGGCTACTACGAAGACAACGGCATCAATCTCAAGATCATCGAGCCAACCTCGACTGCGGACACGCTGAAGCTGATCGATGCCGGCAAGGCAGAGTTCGGTATTGCGGACGGAATCGACCTGGCCACCCAGATTGCCGACGGCCGCGAGGCCCAGGGAATCATGGCGATCGCGCAGCGGCCGCCGGGCGGTTTGATCACGCTCGCTGAAGAGGGAATCAACGACCCGAAGCAGCTCGAGGGTGAAACGGTCGGGGTGACCGGCGTTCCCTCTGACAACGCGATCCTCGACACGATCATGGCTGATGCGGGCGGTAGCTCCGACAACGTTGACGTAGTGACCATCGGCTTCAATGGCGTGCAGTCGCTGGAGTCAGGCAAGGTCAAGGCGTTTACCGGCTTCATCCCTGCGGATGGTGTCCAGGTTGAAGCGGATGGTTACGAGACGAAGTCGTTCCCGCTTGATGAATACGGCGGACCGTCCTACCCGGGCCTGGTTGTCTTCTCGACCGAACCGAAGATCGGTGAGGAACCGGATCTCATGCAGGGCTTCGTCGACGCAACCGTGAAGGGTTACCAGGATGCCCTGGATGACCCGGCCGCTGCGATTGACTCGCTGATCTCCCAGACCCAGGGGATCGACAAGCAACTGGCGACCGAATCGTTCGATGCGTGGATTCCTCTGTTCGGGCCGGCTGACACCTTCGGTCAGTTCAACAAGGAGAATCTGGAATCCCTGTCCACATTCATGGTCGACAACGGTCTGGCCGACGAACCGATCTCTCCGGACCGTTACGCGACGACCCAGTTCACCCAGCCCAAAGAGTGACAAGGGCGTAAGAGAAGTAAAGGAGGGTTGACTTGCAGGCAGGTTCGAAACTCAGGATCGAAGGTCTCTCAAAGACCTATCGAGGAACCGGAGGCGGCGAAAACGTAACCGCCCTGAAGGACGTCGGCATCGAAATCGGTGCCGGAGAGTTCGTCTCGATCGTGGGTCCCTCGGGCTGCGGCAAGTCGACCCTCTTCAACATCATCGCCGGACTGATCCGGCCGTCGGGTGGCAAGGTGCTGCTCGACGGCCGGCAGCCCGACGAGTTGCTCGGTTCGGTCGGGTACATGCCGCAAAGGGACTGCCTGATGCCCTGGCGGACGGTGCTTGACAACACCACCCTGGGCCTCGAACTGAACGGGGTCCGCAAGAAGGAGGCCCACAAACAGGCACTGGCCGAGTTCGAACGCTTCGGTCTTTCTGGCTTCGAGAAGCACTGGCCGGCCAAACTTTCCGGCGGCATGAAGCAGCGGGCCGCCCTGCTCCGGACTTTTCTCGCCGGTCGCGACGTGATGTTGCTGGATGAACCGTTCGGTGCTCTTGACGCCCTGACCAGGGCCAACATGCAGCAGTGGCTGCTTGATGTCTGGCAGGAGGACCGCAAGACCATTCTTTTCGTGACTCATGATGTCGAGGAGGCGATCTACCTTTCCGACCGGGTCTATGTGATGTCCGGCCGTCCGGGCCGCGTTTCCCTGGACATCGAGGTTTCGCTTTCCAGGCCTCGCAAACCGGAGATCACCATGTCACCCGAGTTCCTGTTGCTGAAGCAGAAGCTGCTCAGGCCGTTGGAGGAAGCTGCTGCCGGGGGCGGACTTTTCGTGGATGACCGGCCGACCCTGGAGGAACAGCTCTGATGGCCGCCCCTGGAACCCGTGCCCGCCGCGTCAGCGCGGCGGTGCTTCCCCCCTTGCTGTTCGCGGTTTTTGTCCTGGGCGTCTGGCAGCTCTACACCGTGATCGGTGACATCAAGGAATCAACCTTGCCGCCGCCCACCGCGGTTGCCGAGGCGCTCTGGAATGACCGCACGATGCTGCTGGAGAACGCCTGGGTGACGATCAAGGAGATCCTGATCGGATTCTTCTTCGCGATCATTCTCGGGGTTGGCCTGGCCGTTCTTATCCGCAGCTCACGGACGGTCGAAAGGGCGATCTACCCGTGGCTGGTGGTTTCACAGATGGTGCCGATACCGGCGATCGCACCGCTCCTGATCATCTGGTTCGGCTTTGAAATGCAGCCCAAGATCATCGTGATCATGCTGGTCAGTTTCTTCCCGATCGCAGTCAACACGATCGACGGTTTGAGGGCAGCCGAGCCGGAGCTGCTCAATCTGCTGAAGACCCTGAAAGCGAACAAGTGGCAGCGTTTCCGGAAGGCCCAGCTGCCGGCCGCATTGCCATTTCTGTTTTCCGGCCTGAAGGTGGCTGCGGCCCTTTCTGTGATCGGCGCAGTATTCGCGGAGTGGGTAGGAGCATCGGAAGGTCTCGGATACCTGATCCTGGTTTTGAACAATCAGACGGCGACGACGGAGATGTTCGCAGTGATCGTGACCCTGGCTTCGATCGGTATCGCGCTCTTTCTGATTGTCACGTTGCTCGAAAGGCTGCTGCTGCCCTGGTACTACGAGTCGCGTGAAAGCGAAGGCGAGGGCCTTCACCTCGAAATCGAGGACAAGGTTTGAATTCCGAAGACCGAAATGACGAGGCACCGGATGCCGGTAAAGGCGTGACCATCGTTCGCGGTGCCTGGGTTCTGACCATGGGCCCGGAGGGGGCGCTGCGTGACGCCGCGGTGGCCTTCGATGAGTCGGGTGCGATCACGGGGGTCGGGGACGCTGCCGGTCTGTTGGCGGTAAACCCCGGCGCGACGGTAATCGGTGACGGCAACGGCATCGTGCTGCCCGGGTTCGTCAATGCCCACACCCACCTGACTGAAGGACTGATCACCGGTATGGGGGAAACCGCTGTGCTCTGGGAATGGTTCGAACGCGTCGTCAATCCGACCGGTGTCAACATCACCCGGGAGGATGTAGCGCTCGGGACCCGGCTCAAGGCGGTTGAAATGCTCGAATCCGGGATCACCACTGTAAATGACATGTGCTGTCATCGAAATCTCGGGTCCCTGGCTTCGCTCGGTGCTGTCGACGGGCTTTCGGAGATGGGGATGCGCGGTGTGGTCAGCTTCGGTGCCGAGGACATGTATGACGGTGCCCCCGCGGCGGAAGTCTTCATGGCCGAACATGAAGCACTGGCCGACCGGATTTCGCCCGAGGAGCTGATCGGTTTCCGGATCGGGATCGGAACGGTGCTCGGGATGAGTGACGGCTTGTTCGAGCGAACGATTCATGCTGCCGGAGCAAACAGCTGGGCAGTCCACACCCACCTCGCCGAGGTGCGGGAAGAAGTAACGGAATCAACCCTGCTCCACGGGGCGTCGACCATCCAGCACGCGAACCGCGCCGGGCTGCTCGACCACGAGGTGATCGCCGGTCACTGCATCTGGTGTTCGGAAGCCGACATCGGCCTGCTCGCGTCGAAGGATGTCGCCGTCGCCCACAACCCCGTCGCCAACATGATTCTCGCTTCCGGGGTCTGCCCGGTGCCGAGGCTGCTCCGTGAGGGCGTCCGGATCGGGATCGGTACCGACGGCGCGGCCAGCAATGATTCCCAGGATATGTTCGGCGCGATCAAGTCGGCCGCTTTGCTCCAGAAAGTCCACCATCTCCAGGCGGTCGCGATGACCGCCCCGCAGGTGCTTGAGATGGCGACGATCGGCGGGGCGAGGGCGATCGGGCTCGATAGTGAGATCGGCAGTCTCGAGCCTGGCAAGCGGGCTGATGTGATCCTGCTCGATGGCAACGGTCCGGAGCTGGCGGTCTTGCATGATCCGTTCCAGCAGATCGTCTATGGCGCTACTCCGCGCAGCGTCTCGGAAGTCTGGGTTGATGGCGGGCTCCGGGTCACCGGATCAGAGACCGTTGACGTCGACCGGAAGGCACTGGCAGCAGAAGCCCGGGAAGCCGCCCGGGAGCTGGCGATTCGCGGTGACATGAAGGGCGAGTCGGCCTATGCCGGCAAGCTCGATTTCGAAGAAGGGAACTAGCGATGGCCGAAACCAGTGATGTCGTCCTGATCGGGGCCGGCCACAATGGGCTGGTCTGCGGCGCCTACCTCGC
>JAGQUU010000116.1 GCA_020438345.1 Solirubrobacterales bacterium
ACGTACTGCCTGATCGCGCCAATGTAGTTGCCGAGGTGCTTGCGCCCGGTCGGCTGAATTCCGGAAAAGATTCGCATCGAGCAGGCAGCCTAAGGCCTGGGTCGAACCGGCGAACTCCGGTGGGTCGGATTTCCTGTCTCCTCACCGGTTTTCCGACCCACCAGAGCTGGCTGCTTTCTTGCTCTGGCCGGCCGGACGTTGGCTGGGATCTCTCCGCTTCATCGGTCGCATGATGCGACTTGCGCGTTACAATCCTGGCAGTGCTCGATCGTGATTACGACAATCAGGTCTGTTCGATCGCCCGTTCGCTCGAAGTGGTCGGTGAGCGCTGGTCGCTGCTGATTATTCGAAATATCGGTTTGGGCCTGAACCGGTTCGAGCCACTCCGGGAGAACCTCGGAATCACCCGCAGTGTCCTCACCACCCGCCTCAACGCACTGATCGAATACGGCATCCTCGAGAAGCGCCAATACAGCGAGAAGCCTCCCCGCTACGAATACCACCTGACTGAAAAAGGCCGGAACCTCGGCCCCGCGCTCCTTCAGTTGATGTGGTGGGGCGACCGCTACTACCCCGAGCAGAACGGTGCCCCGACCATCGCCGTCCACCGCACCTGTGGCGGCAAGCTGGATCACCACATGATTTGTCAGCAGTGCGGCGAGTCAGTCGAGGCGGACCGCGTCTACCTGAAAGCCGGCCCCGGCCGAAAAGTGGAAGACCTCCCCAAAGTCCCCGCCTGACTTAACTTGAGCCGGACAGGCCCACGTCCGTTCCAGGGAGGCCTGCCCGGTCCCGCCGCGTCGCCGCGACCTTCAGGCCAGAGTGCGGGCGATCACTACTCGCTGAATCTCGTTCGTGCCCTCGTAGATCTGAGTGAGCTTGGCGTCGCGCATCATCCGTTCGACCGGGTATTCGCGGACGTAGCCGTAACCGCCAAGCACCTGGACCGCTTCCGTGGTCACTTCCATCGCGACGTCGGAAGCGAAAAGCTTGGCCATCGCCGAGTACTTGCCAAGCTTCGGGTCGCCGGCTTCAGCCATCGAAGCGGCTTTGTAGAGAAGTTCACGGGCCGCGGCGGTCTTGGTTTCCATATCGGCAAGCTTGAACTGGATGCCCTGAAGCTGGTTGATCGGTTTGCCGAAAGCGATCCGCTCGCGGGCGTAGTCCGCAGCAAAGTCGGTCGCGCCCTGCGCGATGCCGAGTGCCTGGGCACCGATCCCGAGTCGTGAGCGGTCAAGGGTCTGCATGGCGACGGTAAAGCCCCTTCCGACCTCGCCGATCACGTCCTCGTCGGGGACGAAGACATCCTCGTAGACGGGCTGGCCGGTCGGTGAACCCTTCATGCCCATCTTCTTCTCGAGAGCGTCAATCCGGAAGCCTTCGGCATCGGCCATGACCGCAAAGGCTGTGATGCCACGGGAGAATTTCACGTCGGGATCGGTAACCGCGAAGGTGACGTAAACGTCAGCCACCCCGGAGTTGGTGATCCAGTTCTTGGCTCCGTTCAGCTTCCAGCCGCCGTCGACCTTCGTGGCTCGGGTGCGCATTGCGCCCGGGTCGGACCCGGCATCCGGTTCCGAAAGGCAGAAAGCGCCGAGCCATTCGCCCGAGGCCATTCTCGGCAGGATCCGGTCTTTCAGCTCATCGGAGCCGTGAAGCTTCATCGGTAGCGAAGAAAGATCCTGGGCGGCAACCATCAGTGACGATGACGCGCAGCCTTTGGCGATCTCTTCAACCGCGGCGCAGAGCATCAGTTCACCGGTGCCCGTGCCACCGTGCTTTTCCTCGAATGGCAGCCCGAAGAGGTCGTGGTCGGCAAAGAGCTGGCGGATGTCCTGCGGAAACTCACCGGACTCGTCGATGTCATGGGCACGCGGGGTGACCTTCTCGACCACCATCTGCCGGATCACCTCGAGGAAGTCGAGCTGGTCCTGGGTCAGGGCGTACTGGGCATCACTCATTCGGTCACTCCGCTTCGTTCAGGTTCGGTAAAAGGCGGAAAGCAGCCTATTACGCGTGACGAATGCGAGGATTTCTGGTGGCGCCCACTTCGTCAAGCCTCCTCACCGGCGTGGTGTACGGCGCGTTCTGCGCGATGCCCGGATCAGTCTCGGCTTCCTCGAGAATCTTCTCGATCGCATCGGCGAATGCATCAAGATGCTCCTTCGCCTCGGTCTCCACCGGTTCGATCATCAGCGCCTCATCGACCAGCAAAGGGAAATAGACGGTCGGCGGGTGAAAGCCGAAATCGAGCAACCGCTTGGCCAGGTCGAGCGTTTTGATTCCGAGGTCCTTCTTCATCGGGGCCCCGGAGAGGACGAACTCATGCATGCAGTGACGGTCGAAGGCGACCGGAAGGTACCTGCCGGCGCGGCCATCGGAAAGCCGCTTCTTGAGGTAATTCGCGTTCAGCACAGCGAGCCGCGATGCCTCCGTCAGACCGTCACCACCGAGGCTGAGGATGTAGGCGAGGGAGCGCACGAAGACTCCGAAGTTGCCCTGGAATCCACGCAGCCGGCCAATTGACTTCGGCCGGTCGAAATCGAGATCGAAAAAGACATCGTCGCCTTCCTCCATCCGCACCACCTGCGGTCGCGGAATGAAAGGCTCCACACGCTCCGAGACCGCGATCGGACCGGCACCCGGCCCGCCCCCGCCATGCGGCTGAGAGAAGGATTTGTGCAGGTTGACATGGACGATGTCGAAGCCCATGTCCCCCGGCCTCGCCTGCCCCATGATCGCGTTCAGATTCGCTCCGTCGTAGTAGAGCAGCCCGCCTGCTTCGTGGACCAGTCCAGCCATTTCGGCGATGTTTTCGTCGAAAACCCCGAGCGTGTTGGGGTTGGTCAGCATCAGGCAGGCAACGTCATCGTCGATCTTCGACTTGAGATCCGCAACGTCGACCCCACCCTTTTCGTTGGTCGCGACCTTGACCACTTCGTATCCGGCCATCGTGACCGATGCCGGGTTTGTCCCGTGGGCGGTGTCGGGAGTGAGAACCTTGCCCGGGTTCCGGCCCTGATCGGCATGGTAGGCCCGGGTCAAGAGCAAACCGGCAAGTTCACCCTGGGACCCGGCGGAAGGCTGAAGACTCACGGTCGGCAGGCCAGTGATCTCCGCAAGCGACTCCTGGAGCAGATACATCAGCTGCAGTGCGCCCTGTGCGTCCGCCGGGTCGGTTGCCGGGTGAAGCTTCGCATGGCCAGGCAGTGCGGCAACCCTCTCGTTCAGGCGCGGGTTGTACTTCATGGTGCAGGAACCGAGCGGATAGAAACCTGTGTCGAGATCAAAGTTCCGGCGGGAAAGCCGGTTGTAGTGACGGATGATCTCGGGCTCGGAGACTTCCGGCAGTCCGGCCGGCTTCTCCCTGAGCAGATTTGCCGGGATCAGCTCCTCAAGCGGAATTTCCGCCACGCCATCACCGAGCGGCGGCAACTGGGCAGCCCGACGCCCGGGAACGGACTTCTCGTAGATAGTGGCCGGCTGTTCGGCCTGCTGCGGGGTTTCGGTGAGAGTCGGAGTGCTCACTTGACCGCTCCCGTCACGGCTCCATCGTGATCGTTCGCGACCGGCTCGCCGGCCTCGTCATGATCGTGTATGTGCTCTCCCCATCCGGCCTGGGCATGTTCAAGCATGTGAGCCAGCCAGCCGATCTCGTCAACCGAGCGGTTCTCGGTGATCGCGACCAGGAAGCAGTCCTCGTACTCGGGGTAGTCCCGGCCGAGCGGATAGACCGGGAGCTTCGGTGCCGGTCCGTCCGATTCGTCGCCCAGCGGCAGAAGCTCCTCGACTGGACGATCCGAACGAACCGCGAACTCCCGCACCACCGGTGCGTCATGAAGCAGCTCGAAACCGTCGAGTCCGCCAATCAGCCGGCGGGCGTAGGCCGTGCGGCGCGCCATCAGTTCCCCGAGCTCGACAAAGCCCTCTTTGCCCAGCCAGGCGAGGTGGATCATCCCGGCCAGCGAGTTCAGTGCCTGGGCGGTGCAGATATTCGAGGTTGCCTTCTCCCTGCGAATGTGCTGCTCACGGGTCTGAAGGGTGAGGACAAAGCCGCGGCGTCCGTCGACATCCGTGGTCTCGCCGGCGATCCGGCCCGGCATCTTTCGCAGGTACTCCTCCTTCGCACAAAAGAAACCGAACGATGGGCCACCGAAATCAAGCCGGTTACCAAGTGGCTGGCCTTCACCGTAGGCGATGTCGGCGCCGCATTCGCCGGGTGGCCGAAGGATTCCGAGCGTCATCGGATCAACCTGGACGACAAGCAGGGCACCCTTTGCCTTGACCGCTTCGCCCAGGGCCGTGATGTCCTCGACCGCGCCGAGAAAGTTCGGGTTCTGGAGGAAAACGGCCGCCGTGTCTTCAGTCACCGCGGCTTCGAGCTCCTCGCCGCTGGTCAGGCCGCCATCAAGTCCAACTTCGGTAAGCGTTGCCCCGAAGCCGACTGCGTGGGTAGCGAGGGTTTCCCGACTGTGCGGATGGAGCCCGCGGGAAGTAACCAGACCGGTCCTTCCGGTCTGCCCCATCGCCAGGTAAGCGGCCGAGGCGGCGGCCGAGGGTCCTTCGTAGAGCCCGGCGTTGGAGACCGGCAATCCGGTGATCTCGCTCATGGCGGTCTGGAAGTCGAACATCACCTGCAGGCCGCCCTGCGAGCCTTCCGGCTGATACGGCGTGTACGGCGTGAGGAACTCCGAACGGCCGATGATCGCATCGACGATCGCCGGCACGTAGTGGTCGTACATCCCCGCCCCGAGGAACGACGGAATTCGTTCGGCGTCGAGGTTGGTGTCGGCCAGACCCGCCAGGAAGCGGTAGACCTCGGATTCGCTCATCCCGTCTTCGAGGTCCAGGGGGCGATTTAGCCGGATATCGGCCGGGACCTGGGCAAAGAGCTCATCGATCGAGTCGATCCCGATCGCGTCCAGCATCTCGGCCTGTTCGTCACCTGTAGCCGGTGTGTAACCCGCCAAGCCGGTCTACTCCAGGCTGGCGGAATAGGCCGCCGCATCCATCAGGGAATCCATTTCGGAAGGGTCGCTCAGGCGGATCTTCACCAGCCAGCCCGTCTCATACGGATCGGCATTGATTGCTTCGGGGGCGTCACCGAGAGTGTCGTTGACCGCGATCACCTCACCGGTTAGCGGGGCGACCACATCGGAGACGGCCTTGACCGATTCAACCTCGGCGTAGGGCTGATCTTTCGTGACTTCGGAGCCGATTTCGGGACCTTCGAAGAAAACGACCTCTCCCAGCGAGTCCTGGGCGTACCAGGTGATACCCAGGGTTGCTTCGCCACCCTCGATCCGGGCCCAGTCATGCTCGGGGTGGTACTTCAGGTCTTCCGGGTAGCTCGCCTCGGCCAAAATCTCACTTCTCCTTCTTGTAAAGGGGCTTGGAGCTTACGCGGGCCGCCCGACGCTTTCCGCGCACATCGATTTCAAGTTCGGTGCCGGGAGCGGCCAGGTCACTTCGCAGGTACGCCATGCCAATGCCCTTCTCGAGCGACGGCGAAAATGTACCGCTGGTCACCTCGCCGACCACCTCGTCACCGATCAGCACGGGATTGCCGTGGCGGGGGATGCCAGCTCCTTCGATCGTGAATGGTGCCAGTCGCTCATCGGTTCCGTTGTTCCGCAGCACCGCCACCTTGCCGGACCCGATGAAGTCCGTCGATTCGTCGCAGGCCCATCCGAGTCCGGCCGAGATCGGATCGGAATCGGTTGAGAGATCGTTGCCGTGAAGGTGGAAGCAAACCTCAAGCCGCAGCGTGTCGCGGGCACCCAGGCCGCAAGGCACTATCCCCGAATCGACCAGTTCGGTCCAGATCGCCGGGGCAATCTCCGGGTCGATCAGAATTTCCACCCCGTCCTCGCCCGTATAGCCAGTGCCGCAGACGAGAGCGGGCCGGCGTCCGATCTTGCGGGCACCCACCTTCATTCGGGCCGGCAGGTCGATGTTGAGGGTGTTTCCGACTATCCGGCGGGCGTTCGGCCCCTGAATGGCCAGCATCGCGTAATTGTCGATCGCATCCCGCACATACACATCAAAAACGCGGCTGACACGGCCGAACTGGACAAGGTCTGCTTCGTGGTTGCCGGCGTTGGTAATGACCAGATACCGGTCATGGCCGAGCCGGTAGACGAAGAGGTCGTCGATGACGCCCGCATCCTCGTTCAGCAGCAGCGAATACTGGGCCCCGCCAACCTCGATCTTCGCCACATCGTTGGTGACCAGCCGCTGGAGAAAGGCGAGCGAGCCGGGGCCTTCAACTTCGATCTGCCCCATATGAGAGGTATCGAATATCCCGGCATGAGTCCGTACCGCGACGTGCTCCTCCTTGATCCCGTCGTATTGGACCGGCATCTCCCAGCCTGCGAACGGCACGATCTTCGCGCCAGCCTCGAAATGCGTGTCATACAGAGGAGTCCGCCTCAGGGCGGATTGTTCAACAGTCACTCGCAGATCTTAGATAACCCGGGCGCTCCTGGTCAGGACGGGCGTTGCCGGGGATACCTGGCGTACACAGTCCAGGCCAGCCCCCGACGGCGCCCCTCCAGGCCGTGGCCCGGGACCCACCAGCCATGGCTGGTGGCGGGCGGGTTGCCCGATCGGTTCAGTCCCGCAGGAAGGGTGGTACCTCGATGTCGGAATCCCCGACCCTGAGGTTGCTGAGATCAGTGTCGTCGGAAGTAACCCGCTTGCGGGATTCGTAGCGGCGCCGGACTCTTTGTGGAGTCCGGGCGAGGAGCTCGAAGCCTTCGAAGCCGGTCGCGATCACGGTCACCCGGACTTCGTCGACCAGTGACTGGTCGACTACCGAGCCGAAAATGATGTTGGCGTTCGGGTCGGCTTCCGACTGGACCAGCTGGGCTGCCTCGTTTACTTCGAAAAGTCCGAGTTCTTCCGGGCCGGTGATGTTCAGCAGCATGCCGGTCGCGCCCTTGATCGACTCCTCGATGAGCGGCGAGGTGATTGCAGCCTTGGCGGCATCGATCGCCCGGTTCTCGCCCTGGCCGGCCCCGACACCCATCAGGGCGGAACCGGCGTCGCGCATGATGGTGCGCACGTCGGCAAAGTCGAGGTTGATCAGGCCGGGGATGGTGATCAGGTCGGTGATTCCCTGGACGCCCTGTCGCAGGATGTCGTCGGCCATCTTGAAGGCATCGAGGACGCTGGTTCTCCGCTCGACTGCCTGAAGCAGCTTTTCGTTGGGAACGATGATCAGCGTGTCAACGTGATTGCGCAGCTTCTCGATGCCTTCCATCGCCTGCTGCATCCGCTTCTTGCCCTCGAACTCGAAGGGCTTGGTCACCGCACCGACCGTGAGGGCACCGATCTCTTCTTTCGCGATCTCGGCGATTACCGGCGCGGAACCGGTACCGGTGCCGCCTCCTTCACCTGCTGTGACGAAAACCATGTCGGCACCCTTGAGTGCTTCCTTGATCTCGTCACGGGTTTCCGCCGCGGCGCCCGCGCCGATCTCGGGCCGCCCGCCGGCGCCCAGGCCCCGGGTCAGTTCCTGCCCGATTGAAATCTTGATGTCCGCATCACAGGCCTGCAAGGCCTGGGCGTCGGTGTTGACTGCGATGAATTCGACACCTCGGACTCCGGCATCGACCATGCGGCTCACCGCATTGGTGCCTCCGCCGCCGCAGCCGACGACTTTGATTACCGCCAGGTATGTGGTCTCCATCTTTCCATTCCAAATCTGTTGAGTTGAAGCCTCCGGAACCTCCAGCCTTCAGCCCCGCTTAAGGGTTGCCGAGGCCAGCCGGATACCGGAAATGTCGCTCAACGTATGGCATTCGTGCATTTCTGTCAACGGGCCGCACGGCATCCTGCATGGCCAATACCTCGACTATCACTTGAGGGTTTTCGAACCGTAAAGCTATGATCGAGCTTCAGGTCCGGACCCGGCCGTGGCTTCGCTCCTCTGACCGCAAGCCCTGATCACAGGCGACATTCGTCCCCCGCGCAGTCATCCCTCCGTGACCGCTCCAGCGGACTCCACCTGTGGCTCTTCCGGCGGGTCCGGAGCCGGGGCCTCGGCGCTGACCGCTGGTCGGCGCGGCACTGTCAAGTCGACATAACTGCCGGTATCGAAGTTCGGATCTGCGATCAGCGCGGTCGCCGCCCTCCATTTCTCATCGGCGTGTGAACTGTCTCCGAAGAGCATGATCAGCCCGTCATCCATATCCACGAGTACCCCGTTGGAAGACAGGCGGCTACCGGTCACAAAGGCGCGGATCTCGGGCGGCGCCGCCCCCAGAACCAGCGCCTGGGTCAAGTCACTGCCAGTGAGAGTCTCGCCTTCCGCGACCATGTTGCTATCACTGGTCTCAGGATCGCTGGCGTCGATCAAGGGCAGCGCGTCCTCCTGTCCGGCGGCGGGGCCAAGAACTGTGCCATCGGTCGCGACCAGCAGGGCATCGGAACCCTCGCCGTAGATCGACCCGTTCTCGCGCAGGGTCAATGTCACTGTCGCCGAATCGGGGAAACCGGTCTCGATTTCACTTTCAGCGATCCGCGGGAAACGGGCCAGCTCACTCTCAAGCAGGGACGGATCTACGTTGAGGGTGGTCATCTCCCCCATTGCGGTTCGCACCGCGCCATCGATCTGTTTGCCCTCCTCGGTCTTGCTGGTGACCCCGACAATCTCCAGGTTCTTGATCTCGACGAAGGAAGAATCACGAAACCAGAACTGGTAGGTCGCCGCGAGAGCCAGGATGAGAATGACTCCGGTAAACGCAACCAGCCGCAAGCGGAAGCTCCGGCGTTCCCGCTTCCGTGCCAGTTCGGCGGTCCGGCTCACCGGAGTCTTCCGTGATTCGCCCTTTTTCCCGCGGGCCGGCCGCCCGGGGCTCACTCTGAAACCAGCCGGTCAGAAAGCTGGGTGATGTCGCCCGCCCCAAGCGTGGCGATTATCACGCCATCACCGGCCCTGGTCCGCAGAATTCGTTCGGCCGTGTCGAGGTCGGGAGCCCAGAAGGAAGTCCGGCCGCCGGAGCGATCTGCCACTTCCCTCAGGACATCAAGCCCGCTGACTCCGGCGAGAGGACCGACCGGCTCCTCACGGGCCGGATAGACATCAAGGACGAGGACCTCATCCGCCTCGGCCAGAGCCAGCCCGAATTGCTGGCTGAATATCTTCGTCCGTGAGTAGAGATGCGGCTGGAAGGCCGCGATCAGCCGGGTCGGTTTGAATTCCCTTAGAGCCGAGAGTGCCGCCTTGACCTCGGTTGGATGATGGGCGTAATCGTCGTAGACCCTTGCCCCATTGAATTCGCCCTTGAATTCCTGGCGCCGCTTCACCCCCGTAAAGGTTGAAAGCGCCCGGGCGGAATCATCGGGAGCAAAGCCGACGGCAGCGAGAGCGCC
>JAGQUU010000117.1 GCA_020438345.1 Solirubrobacterales bacterium
AGGTATCCACATTATCATCTCGCTTCAGCCCGGCGACCGGATCGTCTCGGTGGTCGGCGTAACGGGAAATCAAGAAGCGATCGCCAACCAGATCGCGTCTCACCGTTGTTCGGGCGAGCAGAAGGACGGTTGCAGGGCCGAAAAGCCCGCCGAAGTGGTCGTGCTGCGTGACGGCCAGGAGAAGGCACTTCAGATAACCCCGGTTTATGACGCGTCCGTCGAGCGGAGCCGCCTCGGCTTCGCGTTCGGGTACGAGGACGCGAACCCGGGACCGCTTGAATCAGCCCGGATTTCTCTCGACTACATGTGGTTTGTGACGTCGAGCACGGTCACAGCCCTTTCGCGTCTCTATGAGGCCGAGCAGCGGGAACAGCTCTCCGGCGTGGTCGGGAGTTATGAGGTGACACGACAGGCTGTGAACGTGGGTGCCCGTCAGGCAATGACCCTGGTCGCCTTGATCAGCCTTTCCCTTGGCATCATCAACCTGTTCCCGTTCCTGCCGCTGGATGGTGGTCACATTTTCTGGAGCATCGTCGAGAAAGTTCGCGGGAGACCAGTTCCGTTCGCGGTGATGGAACGGGCCGGATTGATCGGCTTCGTCCTTGTGATCGGTCTGTTCCTGCTGGGACTGAACAACGACATAGGCCGCCTCACCGGCGAAGGCTTCAACGTTCGCTGAGTCACTCTTAGGGGTAGTCCCCTATTGGCGTCACCGACCGGCTTGGATACATTTCCGGCGCGGCATCTTTCGGAGAGAGCAGAGGAGGAGCAGGTGCAGACGTCCCAGACGGTGACCGAGTTCAACGGCGGACCCGCTATTGAACCGGATTTCAAGAACCTTTACGAGGCATTCCAGAACACGGTTTCCCGCAAGGGCGACGAGCTGGCAATCAAGTCTGAAGATGAGGGAGTCGAACTAAGCTGGAACGACCTCGACAAGCGGGTCAGGACGATCGCCGGTGGTCTCAATGCCCTCGGTGTGAAGCGGGGTGACCGGGTTGGCATGTTGCTTGGTGCGCGCTCGGATTTCATCCCGATTGATCTGGCGGCTGTCTCGATCGGAGCCCTGCCGTTCTCGATCTACCAGACCCTCGCAGCCGATCAGATCCAGTACGTGATCGAGGATTCCGGCACCAGTCTGATCATCACTGAGACCGCGTATCTGCCGAATCTGCTCGAAGCCCGCAAGAACCTGCCCGGTCTCGAAACCGTGGTCGTCCTCGATGGCGACGGCGGCGAGATGACAATGGACGAGCTCGAAGCCAAAGACCCTGACTTCGATCCGTCCCCGATAGCGGCCGGAGTCGGTCTCGATGATCCGCTTACCCTGATCTACACCTCCGGGACCACCGGCCCTCCCAAGGGTGTGCTGCTCACCCAGGGCAACCTGATGTCGATGCTGACCACGGTCATGCATTCGGTCCTTGACATCCCGCCGGACGGCGGACGGGTGATTTCCTGGTTGCCTGCGGCACACATCGCTGAGCGGGGTGCGAACTATTACACCCCTGTCATGCACGGCCTGGAAGTGCATATTTGCCCGGATCCGAAGCGGATCATCGAGTTTCTGCCAAAGGTCCGGCCGGCCTGGTTCTTCGCTGTCCCGCGGATCTGGGAGAAGCTCAAGGCGGGCCTGGAAACCAATCTCGCCAGCCTTCCGGATGAGCAACGAGAGAAAGCCCAGGCTGGGCTTCAGGCAGCCATCCAGAAAGTCAGGCTGGAACAGGCTGGCCAGGAAGTGCCACCGGAACTGGCGGCAGGCGTGGCGGCGGCAGATGAAGCGCTCTTCTCCAACTTGCGGGTGGCTCTGGGCTTCGATGAAGCCGTCGCGGTCAGCGCCGGAGCGGCGCCGACCCCGGTTGAGGTGCTCGAGTTCTTCCACGCTATCGGCATCCCTGTCGGAGAACTCTGGGGTCTTTCCGAAACCTGTGGCGTGATCTCGATCAACCCGCCTTCGAAAATCAAGATCGGCACCGTCGGACCGCCCGTTCCCGGTGTGGAAATGAAGGTGGCAGAGGACGGCGAGCTGCTTTGCCGCAGCCCCTTTGTGATGAAGGAGTACAGGAACAAGCCCGAGAAAACCGCGGAGACGATCGTCGATGGCTGGCTGCTGACTGGCGATATCGGGGAAATCGATGAGGATGGCTACATCACCATTCTCGATCGCAAGAAGGAACTGATCATCAACGCGGCCGGCAAGAACATGTCACCAGCCAATATCGAAGCCCAGATCAAGGTTTCCTCGCCGCTGATCAACCAGGCGGTGACGGTTGGTGACGGCCGTCCGTACAACGTTGCCCTGATCGTGCTCGACCCCGACTTTGCCCCTGTGTGGGCCAGTCAGAACGGCATCGAGGGGAGCTTCGAAGATCTTGCCGGCGACGAGAGAATCGAAGCAGCGATCCAGGCTGCGGTCGAGGAAGCAAACTCGAAGCTTGCCCGGGTTGAACAGATCAAGAAGTTCAAGCTGATTTCAGGTGAGTGGCTGCCTGGCGGTGACGAGCTCACCCCGACAATGAAGCTGAAGCGCAAGCCGATCGCCGAGAAGTACGAGGGTGAAATCGAGGATCTCTACTCCAGCTAGCCCGGGCCGGACTTCCCCCATTCGCCGATATCCTCGATATCGATGATGGAACCGAGAGAGCTTGAGCGGATAGCCCTGGATCGCCTGCCGGAGCTGCAGGTGGCCAGCGGCCTGTTCCGGGCCACGGCGCGGATCGAAGGTGTCGAAGACGAAACCGAGCCGGCGACGGCGCTTCAGGCGGGAATCGTCGTCCTGCTAGGACTGCTGAGGGCCGAAGAAGCCGGCACCGACCAGCCGTTTTCGACGGGGGCGTTGCGTACCCGGATCCTCGGCGACCTCGGTAACGAGTCGGTGACCCCGGGGGAACTGGGGCTTGCGCTGTGGGCGGAGTCCCGGGCCGGTGGCTCGGCGATCGGTGAGATCGACGGCCTGATCCGTCGCGCGACCGTTCGTGGTTTCGACAAGGTCACTCTGGAGCAACTGGCCTGGCTGGCTTCGGGGCTCTCCGAGAGCTCTGTCCTGACCGGAGACACCACAAATAGCCTCGGCAAGGAGATCCGTGCCGAAATCGCCGGACGAATCAATTCGTCAACCGGCCTCGCTGCGGACGTCCATGGCCGGCGGCTCGGCAGCGCGGTACCTGTCTCCAGCCAGTTTCACCTGCTCCATGCGCTCTGCCAGAC
Organism: Solirubrobacterales bacterium; assembly: GCA_020438345.1. Taxonomy (GTDB): domain Bacteria; phylum Actinomycetota; class Thermoleophilia; order Solirubrobacterales; family 70-9; genus 67-14. Next base: position 3,208 of record JAGQUU010000117.1, read on the forward strand.
GGTCAGGTCCGGAGCGGAAGACCTTCGGGACACCGCCGGCAAACTTGCGTCATCGCTCTTGACGCTCCAACGCCAGGACGGGGCCTGGCCCGGCCTGATTGATCCCGCGCGGGCGAGCGCCGCCGTCATTTACCCGGTGCTTACCGTAACTCAGCTCGCTGTGGCGCCGATCGCCCTCCGGGCTGCCTCCGAGCTCGGTCTGCCGGGAAACTTCGACGCCGCGATCGGCAACGGCATCTACTGGACCGGTGACGGCAACGCATTGGGAAGGGAACTCGTCCACGTTGAAGACGCCAGGATCGACCGGGGCATCCTGCCCCGCCGCCAACCCGGTGCGCTGGGCCGCGGGATAAGTTCGGCTGCCCGCCGGATAACCGGTCAGGCTGCCGAACCTGACGCG